>CAZHNR010000026.1:0-13583 GCA_964534065.1 uncultured Methanosarcinales archaeon | reverse complement strand
TAACGACTGTACAGCCATCAGGTTTATTGAAGTCACTTGCAATCTTTGCAGTAACGCGGCACTCAGAAATTCCTATCGAACAGGTTAAACCAGTTTGTTCTTTGACGGTATCCTTGATGTGCGTTCCCATCTCTTCCAAACTAGAAAACTCTTTTGCAAGTTCAGTCAAGTCAAGATAGGCTTCATCAACAGAAGCTTGCACAATATCATCAGAAAACGTACGAAGCACCTGCATCACGTTTTGAGATTCCTCTCTATATAATTGCATGTTTCCTTTCAAAAAATTACCTTGCGGACAAAGTTTTCTTGCAATGCTTCCTGGAATAGCAGAATAGACACCGAACTTTCGTGCTTCATAATTCGCAGCAGAAATGACACCACGAGCAGAAGTTCCACCGACAATAACAGGAGTTCCTTTCAGTTCAGGTTTATGTTTTATCTCACAAGAACAAAAGAAACAATCCATATCGATGTGTGCAAGTATTGCCATACACTAACTATTTTGAAACGTCTTTAAAAGGCTGGCGTGCACTTGACCAGTGGACAGATGCAAGAAGCCAGAGTACTCATAAGTCTTTTTTAGAAAAAGTTTCGCTAAGAAGAAGTTGCTTGCATTTCCTACAATGCAACTCAAGAGTAATTTTTTCTCCTTCTTCTGTTTTGTTATGATTATCAGTTTTTTCTCTTGTATTACAATAGGGACATTTATAGTCTGATTTAGTTTTTAGAAAACCATTATCACTAAACACATCTAAGAACACATAGGATTTATGAATCTCTACCATTCGCCCATCAGGAAACTGTGTTGCAACACAATCATAGACTTTCTTACTTGTAAGTACTTTGCGATTGTTTTGATCCGATCGAATACCTTTTTTCATACTACAGCAAAATTTGTTGCTCTTATATAGATTTCTTAAGTAAAAACAAATATAAATCGACTTGCATTTTGCTCTTTTTATGGATTTGAAGTTAGAAGACAGTTTATTCCCGCTTTCTATACGTAGGCATCCCTCGCTTTCAGAAAAAGAAAAGAAACAATGGTATGCAGATACATATTTTTCTGAGCATTTAGAAATGCAATCACTTCGACAAAAAATCTACAAAGAGTCAACATTTGGCACTGCAGGTATTGATACTCTTATGTGTTCTTTAGAAATAGATACGCAAAAAATAGAATTTCGAAAATATCTGAGCCAAACAGTTCTTTGCGCTCTCCAAAAGAATAGTATCGAAACTATCACCCTACCTTCTCCTGTTGAAATAAAAAAAGAGCATGGCTCACTTGTTTCTCCAGTGAATGTGCTTAACTCATATGAAACTTCACTCAAACAAGGGAAACGATTTATTACTTCTCTTCAACTTCATGAACCTTATTTTGTTATGCTTACAAAACATTTTGATAAACAACTTTCTCAAATAGAGACTATACGAGAAGAGCAAAAAACAGATTATGAAATTCGTGCGGATTTTAGTTTCAAGCTTACTTTAGAAACGCGACATAAATTAAAACGAGTGAATCAACAACATTACAAAAAAACAAAAGAAATAGAAAAACAATATGTAGGCGAGTTAATCTCCATGCACAATCTTAGTGTGGTAAATTACGAAAACGGAGAGCAACGAGTATTTCCAAAAGACATCGTCCCAGGACCTCAATGGAATCAAAGAGGATACCAACTTCTTGGTCTGTACTGTTCAAACTCAGAAGTAATCCAAGCAGCAGTAAATCAAATTCATCCACATATTCCTAAATCGTGGAAATTCAAAACAGGAGAAGAATTAACTGTGCGTGCAACCATCAATACAAGACAAAAAGGATTTACCTCATTTACTACGAATTCAGTCTATGCAGTCAGCAATGGAAAAAATACATTCACTACAAGTATTGAGAAAAAAACAAGTGCAGGTTTTCCTTTTGATGCAGCTTTACGCCAGGAAAAATCAAGTTCACTCGAAAACCATATGCGCTCACTTGTCAAAACTATAGAAAAATATAATTTCTTATTTTCAGATATTGAATCATTGTACTATCATGCAAAAATAAGCGAATTCTTACTCAGTAAAGGTGCAAAGTGGGCAGAAATAAGTGAAACAGGAAATGAACTTTTTGTTGCTAAAGACATGAAAATTCCTTATTTAGTATTAACAGGAAATAATGAAAAAAAAGTTATCCCAAATGATGTTACTGTAACACAAGAGAAAAATGTACAATTAGGAACAGGTGCAAACTTCAATGGTAAAACAGTCTACGGTATCGGACAGGCACAAAACTTTATGCTCATGCAAGCGAGTTTTCCAGGGTTTTTCAAAGAGGCACGTTTCACACCAAGAGATGCAATCATTTCAATTTTTAGTGATTATGCAGGAACAATGAAAGATGGAGAATCACGACATTCAGCTGACTGTGCTAGCTTATATGAAGGACTCACACGTCTTACCCCACAAGCATTTTTTATGGTTGATGAAATAGGCATAGGTACAGATCCTCAAGAAGGTGCAGATCTTGCACAAAGAACATGGGAACACGTGACAGAATTACAAAATGTTATGATGTATGGAACTACGCATTATAAAGATCGAGTTCGGTCACTTCTAGCCACACACCCAAATATCAATCCTCTCGCTTTTGATTTTGATGCAAACAAAAATCCCACCTACAAAGCACAATCAGGAAAAGTTGCCACTTCAAGTGAAGGAGAAATTATTGCAAAAAAATACAGTCTTGATGATGAAGGTTTCAAAAACATCAAAAGTATCTGGAAAGAGAAAGGTTTACTATAAGTCCTCATTACAGTATCATCATTCTCACCTTTCCATTACAAACATACTCCTTACGCTCATTTTTTAGTACACTCTTAGAAACATATAAATACTCAAACTACCAAAAATGAGTTATGGTAGTTAAGAAATCAAGTAAAAAGACAGTAGTTAAAAAAACAACGCCTAAACCTACATGCTGCGGTAATTGCAGAAGCTGGGGCAGGAATGATTCTAGTGGATTCTACTTCTTAGGATTTGTCGGTGCATTAATTTATTACATGTCTGTTGCTACTGGTTTTTGGAGTGTTGTACTCGGTCTGGTGCAAGCTATCGTCTGGCCTGCAATGGTTGTGCTACACATTCTCGGACTATAATTTTAAAAAGGCATACTACCAATAGTCTCTTATGTTCACGAAAAAACTAGGATTTACTTTTCTTATCATTTACGCAGTACTTGGAGGAATAGCCATATTTTTTCAGCCTTCTTGGTGGATAGATACAGTAGTAACTCTTTTTTCAGTAACTATGCTCTTAGTACTTCGACGCCCTCTGCAATTAGATACCTGGGACTTTATCATGATAAACGGCATTCTTCTCATACATAACGCAGGATTCTTTGGCTTGTACGCAAAGGAGTTCATTTTTGGCTATGATACCTACGCTCATTTTGTCAATTCAGCTCTCGTCACTGTAGTAAGCTACCGCGTACTTGAGCGAAAAAGTTCATTAAGCAGCTTAGCTATAGCTCTCCTTTCTCTCTGTGTAGCATTGAGCTTTGGAGTACTTATTGAATTAATAGAATATGCAGGTGGCCTTATCGTTGCCGTACAGAATCCTCGAATTGGACTTGGAGGAACAGGAGCTGATGCGGCAGCGTACGGCGATACTATTAAAGACTTATTTGCTAATATGCTTGGTGCAGTTGTAGCTCTTGGCATAAAGAAAGTAAAATAAGAATCTCCCTCTTGCCATTTCTCTAGCATGTTTCAGGATAAAATATAGTTCTAAATTATCCTTATTTTACTCTTAATTTTATTTCTCCCAGTTTCACCAAGTTTTCAATATCCTAAAAAAGCTACTAACTGCAACTTTTCCGCAATAAATGTCACCATTTCTTAATTACTATTCTTATTATTTTAATTTACTCATCTATATATGAAATAATGGGATAAATTATAGCCATAAGCTTTTAATGTAAGCGGAAAATTTATCCAAATATGAAAAACAAAGAGTTTTGGAACGAATATGCAGGAGCAAAGCTCTACGCGACATTAATGCCGTACATTAGCCACCATCGTTCTCTTTTGGAACGAACGCTTTCTTTAGTAGAACCCTACCAAACTATAGGAGATTTTGCATGCGGTGCAGGTTTACTTACAAGCAAACTTCTCGAAAAAAATAAAGAGGTTATCGCCGTCGATCATAGTGCAGCTATGCTTGAATACGTTCTTGATTCGTATCTGAAGACACAAGAAGACAAGAACATACCTGAAAGTCATTATCACAACAACATCTACACAAGCCCGGAAAAAAACTTCAGCGTCTACAAATCAGATATTGCAGAGTTACCGCTTGCAAATAATAGTGTTGAAGCAGCAGTATGTCTTTTAGCACTCTACAATACAAGTCAACCAGCAAAAATTGTTAAAGAACTTGTCCGTGTAAGCTCTGACACTGTTGTCGTATCTTCTTTTAATCGTGAATTCAATGCAGAACAATTACTGGAAAGCGTTGAAGCTGATTTTTTACGTGAACAACTCTACCCACTATACGGAGCACAAATCATGGACTTTGTATCAGGAAATCTAGAAGTAATTAATCAACACATGCCTTCACTTATGAGCTCCGATGAAATTTCCTATCTCCTCCTTGATGCAGGCTGCCACAGTATCGAAGTAAATGAACAAACCTATTCAGGCAATGGATTTCTTGTGTCCGGAAAAAAATAAGGAGATAAAAAAAATGACTATTAAAGTACTAATCGCGCGAAACGAAAAAGAAAAAGAAGACGCATTCAAAGTTCGATACGAAGTATTCACGGAAAGCGGTTTAGCAAGGTGCAATAAGACTTGCAAAGATATAGATGAATTTGACCATCTTCCAACCACCGATCACATCATTACCTATGACGGTGAACGGCCTGTAGGCGCGTGCAGACTACTACGGGAAAATCCTATGCAAGCAAAGAAAGATGGAACAAAGTTAGGACTTCGAATTGAAAGCGAATTCATTCTCAGTTCACCAAGACATACACTTGGCGAATTATCACGTTCGTCAGTACTACACGAATACCGATCCAAACCAGTACTTCTCAAAATGTATGCAACTTTGCTTAACCACTGCCAAGAAAAAGGAATTGAATCACTGCTTACTGCCATAACTTCCGATACTGACTGCGTAGAAGATGCAAACCTCATGTATCAAATAGGAACATTTCTTGACTACCACACGAAAGATATGCAACTGGTGCCAAGACAAGAATTGTGTCAAGGACCGATACTACCGCAAAAAAAATATTTCAGTTCTTTACCGTGCAAACAAACTACAAAAACACAATGGAATACAAAAGACCTTTCTGAAAAATTACGGCTTGGTTCAACAAAACTAGGCATGCAATTTTGTGGAGAACCAGTCTACGATCCATTGTATCAAATATGTGTCCTACCTATGTACTGGAATGTCAAGAATGCGCTACATACACCAGTTATGCAATATATAAGAAAACAAACAATGCAAGAAGTTTAATTCATTTTTGATTCATAGGCAAGATACGGTTCCTTTTGATTTTGCCCGATGTTACATAATTTCAAGTATTGATCAACATACTGTTCAACGTACAAAGGATCACCTGTATCCCATTCACTCAAAGGTTTAACCACGTACTCGCAGAACTTATCCCCTTTGGCAATGCATTTTGTTTGCACACAAAGCACTTCTTTCTCAAGAAAATATTCTATGATTCCTGCAACTTGACCACGGAGATGATAATCAATTGTATGATCTTGCTGTCCTACAAACAATTTGTACTCACGAGCAAAAGTTGAATCACCTTTCAGGACAAAAACCTCTTTTTCAAAATCAATACGTACCCATTGGAAAGTTCCAAGGCCAGTAATTTCACTCTGATCAGTCAGCAATTTCAACCGTTCAACTTTTTCCTGCAGTTTCTTTGCGTAACCATGTTTTTTATCAGTAATACTTATTCCTTGAATGCACTGAAATTTTCCTTGCCAATACAAGAGTTTCATCGCTTCTTTAGGTTCAAGTTGCGTCTCCATGACGCGTTGCAAATACACTTGAGAAAAAATAGCACTAAATGTAAAGTTAAGACCCCAGAGAGTAACTCTTCCATTTTTCCATTGAATTGCTTTTTGTCTGAGTAATTGAGAGAGGAGAGGATTTTCTTTAATCATAATGAATTTTTATACCTTCTGTAGCGATTTCCATAGGATAGACTCCTTCTTCATGATGCACTTGCCGTAACTTCCGTACCTGCAACGAACGTGAAAAGGCACCGCCCATCGATTCATAGTAAATGTGCACAATACCATCGCAGATAAATTCTGAAACACCATCACCAGAAAAGACATCATCCTTGGTCGTTTGAGAAATGATAAGTCCTGTTGCTTTATTATCTTTTCGAAGTGCAGCAATGAACTCATAAATAAATTTCTGTATAGAATTTTTTGTTTGTATCGTATTACCATTCTTTGAAGGAACATTAAATGATAGCGCACTTAAGGAGTCAATAACAAAACGCTGAGATTTTGAGTTAGCTATCAACTGAATAATTTCTTCTCCTGAAGTATGCGTTAATGCTTGCAGAGGATATTGAATAATTTTTACTTTATCTTCAATTGCGTCAAAGTTCCAACCAAATTGTTTTGCTTGCTCCTTAATACTTTGCGGACTTTCTTCAAAACTAATATAGATACCTCGCTCATTAAACTTTTTTGCGCCCTCATAAATATATTGTAAGCCAAAAATAGTTTTTCCTGTACCAGGAGTACCGCTAAGAAGTACTAACTTTTCCTGTGGTAAACCGCCTTTTGTCAGCGCGTCAAATCCCTCAATTCCAGTTTTTACTTTCATGATGTTAACTTATCTATCGTGTAGACAAACATAATTTTGGTGTGTGTCTCTAACTTCTGACAGTTCACAGGAGTATTCGATTTTAAATTGAATTTCGTCCTGAGACTTTTTGGTATGAGAAAATATTTTGTTGCCTCATTTTTCCCTCGACCTGAAATTTGTGCACCTACACCTTCAACATTCTCAGTGAATATGTGCACGTTATCATAATGACCTCTCAGCTGCAATGCTTCTTCTTGGTCTAAAGAGACTTCTATAATTATTTTTCCATCATCTTGTGCTTTTGTGCTTAATATAGATCCCATGCTAGCAGATAAAAAAGAACATCCTATATATACTTATCTGAAAATAGGTTTTCCATGTTATCTTAGAATACTTAATTGCACATTTCCTTTATTATTTATCCCAATATTGAAATAACATTTAATAAGAGATAATAAAACAATAAGAAGCAAGTAACTAGGATCTGCATATTGAATTCCACGTATTGGCACTAACCTTGCCAATAAAACTTATATTCAATTCTTATTGCTTCATATCCTGCAAGGCAAAAAAGCAGATCCTACTTACCGTTCTCAAAAAAATTACTCTCGCACTTTAACTTGCTGAGAAATTACAGTACCCTCAGCTCCTCGGGCTGCTTGCATAGAAGTAAACAAATTACCATTTTCTCCTTGAATAATAGTATAGCCTGCAATGACTCGATCACTAGTTATAGTCCAACCATTAGACTGGAGCGCTCCCCTATACCAAGTATTCACATCTGCAACACTATCTTCTGTGAGCAGTTGCAAGGAATAATCGGTGCTCGTATCTGTCATTGATTCACGAATGCTTGTAAGTTCACTCTCAGAGTAGAGAGGAATGTTTGCTGGAAACATATCAGGATATTCCGGTGCAGATTCTGCAATTGCATCAGTTGATGAACACGCCAAAAGAACTACACTTAACACTACTAAAATAAGAATTATTGCTTTCATATAGGAAGTACTCGCAGAGTAATTATATAAATTTTCGGTTCGGTGCGCGACATAAAAAAATATATTTTCACTACTTTTTTTTACGACAGAGTTACGTCATTTTGTAAAATAAGTATATTTAAAGTTTGTGAATTGAAGGCGAAAGGTTTAAGAACTTAGTTCCACATGTGTTCTATGCTCATAAAATCAGGGCAGTACTTAGGGGGGTCATACGGTTACGTATTTTCTTGTGCATAGGGTATTGTCAAATGCATAATGAGTAAAAGGTAAACATATGAAACAGATAGCAAAAGTATTACTCTTTGTAGTAATAATGATGGTCAGTGTTCTTGCAGTCTCTGCAGAGCACACGCCAACTGCAGACTTAACTCCTCTGTGGTCACCAGCAGGTACGAACGTAGATTATACGGTCGATATTTGTAATGACCCAGGCAGTGATGATGCACTCTGGCGAATTGAGCTCGTAAAAAATGATCAATACGATGACTTTGAATGTGAAGACATTCCAGGTTACAGTAAAGCAGTCATTACATATTACGATACAGAGCTCCAAGCAACAACGCAAGCATGTCAGTATAACTCGCTGAACCCAGTTGATAATCTTCAACCAGGACAATGCCAAGAATTCGAATTCTCAGCAACCACGCCTGATCAAGAAGATTGTAACCTTCTTTGGAAATTCCGAACTTATGATGAAGAAACTCAAGGACAACCAAACGGAGCATGGGAACGAGTTACCACAACTACCGGTGTTGATAGTACTGCACCTGTAATTGAAAAAGAACTGAGCAGTCTCTCTTCTGAAGGTCAACCTGTAACTAGCGGTAATTGTCTACCAAGTCCTAACTCTGATGAAATATGTTGGGTAACTGATGACGCACAAATTACATTTAACGCATACGATCCTGGTGATTTAACTTGCGAAGGTACGGATGTAGTTCCTAGTGGACTTGAATACTGTACAGTACAAGTTCTTTTAGATGGACAAGTTGCAGATCATTACAGTCAAACTATTTATGATAATGATGACAATGATTTAGACAGTGAAGATAACAGTATTGAATATTCTTTAAGCTTCCTTGAAGACACGCAACACGATTTAGTGATTGAATGTTTTGATGTTGCAGGAAATTCATACTCTGACACTGAAAAATTCAAAGTCGATATGACTGCACCACAAACAGATATTGATCTGGAAGCTGGAAATGAATATTTTTCTAGCGGCGAAAGTCAATGGCTTGACACTGATTCAGCAATTGAAATCAGTGCAGTTGATATGGACCCAAATGAGGAATTCATTTGTGCTATTGGACTGAACACTACCTTTTACCGAGAATTCTACTTCCCTAACGAAGAAGATTGGGATCCATGTCAAAGCGTTGCAGCATGTAATGCATTTGATGGTGGAGACGCAGACTTCACACTTTATGAGGGTCAAACACTAAGTCCAGGAGAAGAATCCTGTCATGTGATTGAAGCATACAGTGTAGATGATTTCGGAAATACTGAAAATCTACAACGAGAATGTTACTTTGTCGATAAAACCGCTCCAACCATGGAAAAATTAGTTGGAGAACCAAAAGCACCGTTCTACGGTACTGGTTTTGACGACGAATTTGTCAGCATGTTTACACAAGCAGAACTTGACAATAATTGGGTTGCAGACCGAGCATTCCCAACAGGTGGCGTAGCCTCTGTTGATGCTTTTGGACGAACCGATGTTGCACAACTTACGCTTGACGAAACACAAACTGCACCTGGAATTTTCCAGCGAACCGAAGGAATCAAAAAATCAGGTAACTTTGGAACAGCAGTTCAAGCTGATCTTTATGTTGATTCAGATTGGCAAAACAAAGCAGTACGAGCAGGATTATGGGTTGTTGGAGACGACGGCGCTGGCTCTTGGGATAACTGGTTTGGTATTGTTGAGTTTGTAAACAACGAAGACTGTCCAGAAGATGATTGTGAAAACCAAGCAAACATTAACGACCACGAAGGATTTCGAATTTGGGATTCTAACACTGGTTGGACAACTCTGAACACATCGTTCAATTATGACGAATGGTATACTTTAACTATCGTTCTTGACCCTGTTGCAGAACAGTACCTCTACTACATTAATAATGAAATGGTAGGAACTGCACAAGCTGGAGAAAACTTCATTAGTGATATTTTCCTAAACAGCTACAACTACGGTCTAGATAGTTTCCCAACGCTAAGTAGCGACGGGTACCAAGTACATTGGGACAATGCTGGAATGTCACACGACTGGTTCGTAACCACAGAAACGGATATCGAACTTACCTGTGTTGATGAAGGCGACCACCCAAGTGGCGAGGAAAATATCATGTGGAAAATCTACATGACAGATGATTACCTCGATAACGAAAATGCAGAGTGGGAACTCATGAGTGAAGGCTCTGAAGAAACACAAAGCAAAACAATTAACTTCGAAGAAGCTTCTCTTCACCGACTAGAATGGACTTGCGTAGATGCAGTCAATAAAGGCGGCGAATGGGACGTAGAAATCTTCGGTGTCGATGAAGAAGCACCAGTTGTTACAAAAGAAGTAACAGGTGTCTACAGCGATGATGTAACGTGTCCTCCTGCTCCTGGTGAAATGCCAGAAAGTATGAACGACTCCGACGCATGTTTCCTTCGAGGAGCAGACGCTACTGTTTCAGTAAGTGTTGCAGACTTTGAAGCGAACCACGCAAGTCATGGCGTAGAATGTGCATACAGTATCTCATGGTACACGGACCAAGTCAGCTGTGAAGAAGCAGACTATGTTTGGGACGGACAATTAGATGTATGTGTTGTAGAAGATAATGACTTTGCAGCAACAGACTCTTTTGATGTACAATTTAACCAAGATTCCATGCATGAACTTGACATTGTTTGTCGAGACGCTGTAGGAAACGAAGTTACAGATACAGAATATTTCTTAGTAGATATTACTGCACCTGAAACATCCTACGATCTTGGACCTGAAAATTCTACTTATGTAGATGATCAAACTGGAGCACAGTGGGTAGACTCCGTAACTGAAGTAACTCTTGGCGCAACTGATAATAAAATCGGCGTAGAAAATACTTTCTACCGAATCAGTGAAGAACAAGACGCAGCAGTTTGTGCAACCGCAACCGCATGTAGTGAATTTGAAGGAACTTTAACTGGCAACTTCATGACCTACAGTGATGCATTTGGTTTCCCAGAAGAAGGATGCCGAGTAATTGAATATTACTCTGTTGACGCTTTAGGAAACGAAGAAGATGTTCAATACGATTGTATGTTTGTGGACAAAACTGCTCCAGTTGCAGATGTAGAAGCAGGTAACGGACCAAGTATTCCTTGTGAAGACTTGAACGACGAAACTTGTGACGCTTCATGGGTAACAACAAGTACAGATATTGATTTATTCTGTGACTTCGGTGTTGAAGAAAGCAATCCTGCTCCACTCAACAACCTTTACTACCAAGTCAAAGTTGACAACGGTACATGGGGAGAAGTTATGAGTCAACCTGTAAGTGAAGCTAACTCTATGAACTTCGCAGAAGATTCTTACCACATGATCCGCGTTTGGTGTGATGATGCAGTAGGAAAAACAAGTGAAATCGTAGAACAAACCTTCCGTGTTGATACGACAGCTCCAACGATGACCTTAACACTACAAGATCCGTATTACGGTGCATGTGATGTTGAAGAAGTCTTTGGACCTAACGGCCAAGTTGACATCGACGTAGTTCAAGAAGAATGTTTTGTTGACACTGCAACACGAATTTCATTAGATGTTCAAGACGGTGGAGAAATCTGCGCAGTCGGAGAATATGAAGATGTAGTTTGTGAATGGAGATACGATGTTAGTAATGGAACAGATACTACTGTTTCCTCTGACTGGATGATCTACAACGCAACTGAAATGATTAACTTCCCAGAAGAATCTTACCACACACTTTACGTGCAATGTACAGATGCTTTAGGAAATGTCGTTGAAGGACAACAAGCATACTCTGTAGATAAAACTGCTCCAGAAATCAGTATTGCATTAAACAATACAGTATATGAAAATGGAACAGGCACCTTTGTCGCTGTTGGTGACGGTGCAGACGTAACAGTTACTGATGTTGGTGCTCACCTTTCCGGTGTTGCAACAACTGAATGGAGACTTACTACTGTAGAAGGTAATAATGACCCTTGTAACAATGTAGACGTTTGTAACGCATTTGAAGGCGATGGTGCATACACCACACTTGCAGATCCACTAAGCGGAACTGTTGAATACACGCAAGAATCCTGCCACATCTTAGAAGTTGTGACTACGGATAATGTGGGTAAAACAAGTAAACAAAACACTTGTGTATTTGTTGACAACACTGCTCCAGTAACTGCAAAACAAATTGGTGAGCCACACTCTCCAATGTCTGAAGGTAACCAAGAACTTGGAACAGCATTCTATCCTGAATTAGGAGAAGAAACCTTCTGTGATGAAGAAGATAAGTGTGTTGAAGTAACACTCTTAACACCAGTAAATCTAGCTTGTAATGATATCGGTCCGCACCCATCCGGTGCTGTAGATGTTTGTTTCCAAGTTGACTTTGATGGCGACGACGTCACACAAGATTACTGTGCAGATGGAACTATGAATGATGAAGGCTACTGTTGTACAGAAGGCCCTGTTAGTCAGTTCTACTTCACAGAAGAAAGTTGGCACAAACTTTCCTACTATTGTACAGACAATGTAGGTAACGAAGGTGTTGAAAACCTAGATGTTGAATACTTTAAAGTTGAAGGTACTGCATTTGAAATTGAGTTAAACAAAAAATGGAATCTAATTTCCGTTCCTGTGAAACTTATTGACAATAGCATGGACCAAGTATTCAGTGCTCACGAAGACAGTGTTGAAGCAGTCTGGACATACGACAATGGTACGTGGTTTGTCTACTCACCTGATGGCGTAAACAACGACAACTTAAACACTATGCTTCCTGGTTGGGGTTATTGGGTTCTAGCAACTGAAGACGATCTTTTAACGATTGGCGGAAGTCTGTTTAGTCCAGCAACAACACCTGTAGGTAAAGAAATTGTCCCTGGATGGAACCTCTTAGGTTACTACGGTGCTGAAGATGCTCCTATTGGAGTAAACGGTGTACCTGGTTACTACGGTCCTGACGGAAATGGTCTGATGATGACTGACGAATTTGACTCTTTAACATCAAGTCTCTTTGATGAAGATTCACCTTCTGTCTGGAGTTATTGGGAACCTGACAATCCACAACACTGGAAAACCTTTGGTTCTTTAGACCGACTTGATCCTGGTGCTGGTTACTGGGTATACGCATACGATAACGGTATGTTTGTTCCACCAACCAACACAGGAAATCAAATACTAGTAGCTAATAATTGAGTCGCAAGACTCTCTTAGCTAGTACCTTTTTCTTTTTCCTTTTTCTTTTTCCACACTTTATTTTTATCACATTAATGGGGAAACAATATGAAACATAGACTTACACTACTCACACTACTCTTTATACTCTTACTTACATCCGCAGCATTAGCTGTAACTCAAGAACCAGTAACTGTTCATGCATACAAAGTTGTCTGCGAAGCAGAAGAATACTTACCAAACTGGGCACTCGCAGGCTTACAACCAGGAGAACCTTCAGAAATTTCTGCATCAACTGCAGAAGACTTTGTTGACAACAATGAACATTGTTGGCTAGAAGAAGATTGGGACTTTCAATGGGGATA
>CAZHNR010000025.1:14307-14596 GCA_964534065.1 uncultured Methanosarcinales archaeon | reverse complement strand
TTAACCACGGTGCAGGCTATCAACTTCGAGAATGGAGTAAGGCTGTGCATGAATACCATATTCGTGATGGCCGTGGTGAGAATTATTTAAGCGAGCAACAAATTACTGCTATTCTTAAGGTGCATCCTCTTTACAGATAAGTTATTCTACTTGAAAATCGACACAAATCCTGTAGGTTCGTGGACTTTGCTGTCCCACTTTTGTAGTGGAAATAATTTCGTATGTTCTGTTCGCTGCTGTGCAGTATTTTTTAATTTCAGCATAGGCCTTGTCAAATTCATCTTCGTGA
>CAZHNR010000025.1:14076-14297 GCA_964534065.1 uncultured Methanosarcinales archaeon | reverse complement strand
AATTCTTCAGCAGTTTTTGGAAGTGGCATAATGATGCGATCATACATTTCCTTTAATTGAGGAACTATGTTTCGAACATCGCCGCATTGTAGCGTGACATTTTTTAATTTATTTTTTTTAATATTTTGTAGTCCAAACTCGTGACCTGAAGGATTAATTTCAACTCCCGTAACAGAATTTGCTTGGGTATTTTTTGCAATAACGCAACAGTAGGGTGCTGC
>CAZHNR010000025.1:0-14043 GCA_964534065.1 uncultured Methanosarcinales archaeon | reverse complement strand
TCTGTTGCAAGTCGTGCAGAAAAATACATCTCTGACAAGTCGTAGGTAATCCAACAATTGTTTTCACGATAGGTGGCAATTGTTGTTTGTTCGCCTGCAAGAACAATCATATATTGTGTGCGAAATACTCCTTCGTGTCCGCCAGCTTTTCGAAGTACTGTTTTAATTTGAGGGTTTGATTGAAGAAGCACTTCTCCAATTTCTTTGGATTTGTGTTCAAGTACTTCAGGAACTTCAATGATTGCGATGTCGCCCATAATTTCGTGAGCAGTTTTTGCAAGTGTGAGTTCTTCATTGCTAAGAATTTTTGCCAATGCATCTTTAAAAGGTATGGCTTGTGATGGTGATTGCCGTGGAGTGAGTTCTTGCTCTAATCGTGTATATGGTCCTGTGTAATTTTGAGTTACTGGAAAAATGATGCTGTTTTCTGTTTTTTGCACATAAAAATTATTGCTCATCATGTTATGTTCCATGAGGTAGCGCTTTGCTTCTTGCGCGTCTTTTTTCAGTACTTTGATGCAGGCGACCATGTTGTTGAAGAATAGAATGTTCTTTATAAATTTAGAAGTCTCCCAGTCTTGATTGGCTTGCGATAACTGGTTCTTTTTTTTCTGTTATGTTAATTTCTACCTCTTGTCCTACTTCTGATTTGAGACTTTTAGTTAGTTTTGGTCCCACGAGGCTCGCTAGAAAAGAGGGATCTGCTTTTTGCATATCTTTTACGTTTGTAATGTTATTATTAAAAAGAGTTCGAGCTCGCACCCGACCTACTTGTTTGAATTGGAGGAGAGGAAGGAGTTCTGTTTTTACTCCGTGTTTGATGCGTACTTGTAATTTGGAGAAATGTTTTCGAAGTAGATGGTTTTTTGTAAGTCTTGCAAGCTCTTCACTGGCGTGCAACAGCCAAAGAGCTCTTTGGTTTTTAGCAGTGATTTCTCCAGGCCTGACATTGAATTCTTCAAGTATGGTTTCTTCTTGCCATTCGTTTACCCATGCACGAAAAAACTGAGTGGTGCGGATAGTGTGTTCGTAATTATCTTGCGATTGCGTGTAGAAATCGTATTCATCGATGACAAGTTGTTCTTCTTCTAAAAATATTTGTATTTTTTCATTGTCTTTGACGCGTGTACGAATTAAGGGTCGCATTTCTAAAGTGCAGGAAAGTGTATGGAGGATTGCTACGGTGGGTTCACTTATTTTTTCAAGTTTAGGGAAGGTAGAAATAATTTGATGTGCTGTCTGAGGATCTAAGTAGAGTTCACTGACACGCACGCCAAGTGGTGTAGCTATAAGTTTTTGTTGTCGTGTTGCTTTGTAGAGAAGTTTCGCAGCGCTTGTGAACATTCCTTGCTCTTCAGGTGTGGCTTCTTGATGTTGTTCAAGCATGTTCCAGTCACGTAACAGATTTATCATGCGGTCTAAAGTATAGTGTAGTTTGCTGGTATCTCCGAATTGGTGCGCATAAAATGTTTTGTCAAAAAAATCATAGAGTTCTTGGCTTGTTTTTATGAGATCTGCTGCGATAAGACTGAGTACATAGGTGCGTAGTACGGGTTCAACTGCAAGTTTTGAGAAAATATCTTCTACTTCTCCTTCTAGGTAGGTGCGTGTGAGATAGTCTTTATTCTCACTATCTTTGGTAATAAGGATTGCTTCTCCGTGTGTTTCTTTACCTGGTCTTCCTGCTCGTCCTGCCATTTGTAGATATTCAAGTACAGGGATTGCCACCATGCCTCGTTGTCCGAAACGCTTTGTGTCTCGAATAATTGCTCGAAATGCGGGAAGGTCAAGGCCTGCAGCTAAAGTCGGAGTTGAACAGATTGCGTGAAGTTCTCCGTTTCGAAATGCTTCCTCGATAAGTTCACGTTGTTTGCTTACAAGCCCTGCATGATGGAAGGCGATGCCTTTCTGTACACACGCAGCGAGTCGTTTGCATTGCTTTGTGGGATTTGCAAGTATTTTAAGGATAGCTCTGCTCAGTTCTTCATGTTCAGGCCGTTGTTCTTTGTGTTTTTTTGCTGTTTTTTCAGCTTGACTTTCAGCTGCTTTCTTACTGGAGCAGAAAACAAGTACTTGTCTTTTTTGCACAATAGTATCCAGAATAATGTTGATGACAGGGTCCGAACTTACAGAAGGAATTGCTACGTGCATGAAAGAAGAAAAGGAAATATAGGTATTTAAGAATTGTGGGTGTGTGTCGTGTGTTTATGCACTCGCTTTTCAAATTTCTGGGGAGAATGGGTATGAGCCCGCGGGGATTCCTGCGAGCTTTGCGAGTGGGCGCAAATAATTCAAAAATTATTTAGCGTGTTCAAATTTCTGTGGAGAAGGTATGAGCCCGCGGGGATTTGAACCCCGGACCACACGATTATCAGTCGTGCACTCTACCAGGCTAAGCTACGGGCTCGTAGGAAAATGGCGCCTCTGACCAGGATCGAACTGGTGACCTGTCGGTTAACAGCCGACCGCTCCACCGCTAAGCTACAGAGGCGTAATGAGCTTAAGATTGTCTCTTAAGTACTGCCTAAGAACTGCTAGAAGCTTTATAAATTTAACTACCTGCACGCGACTCACGCAAATCGGTTTTCTTGCCTCTTTTGCGCTTTCAGGCCTTTCCTGGGGGAAACTTTTAAATAGTGGTTGTTCTCATTCTTAGTGATTACTCTTTCTATAGAGTATGTGTGGTGTAATAAGTGTCAGAAGATATTTCAAGAAAAACAATCTTAGTTCTTGTCGTTTTAACAGTAATAGTTTCAGCGCTAGGAACATTAACCGTTCTTGATACTGTTGAGCGAACTCAAGTTCCTTCATTTGAAGGTGCTCCTGACGGAACTCAAGTAGTGCAAGGCAAGGTGACCTTACGAGTCAGCGAGCCAGAAGAACCGGTACCGGTTACTGGTCGAGTTGTCTTGAATTTACGTACATCAAACTGATATGGTGATATAAAATGGATTTATCAAATAAAACATTAGGTTTACTCTTGGTGGCTGCAATTGTCATTTCAATTGGAGGCACAATTATTAGTCTTAATCGACTAGATGCTGTTTCAACAACTGGTTTAGTAACTCAAAACGGTACAGTTGTATTAACTGTTGACGATTTACTTTCTATTACCTTAGCTGATAATATTATTGACTTCGGATCATGTACTATTAACGGTGCGCAAGGATGGTCTTACGTAAATAGTAATTCCTCTGCTGCAGGTTACAACAACACAGAATGTACAAATTCTGGTGCTTTACCTGATTACTTAGTAGTAGAAAACAATGGTAATGTTGATGCTAACTTAACGTTACAGTCAAATGTTTCCGGTATTGATTTTTTCAACGCGGCAACGAGTAATGTCACGTTTTACGTAGAAAATGTTTCTGGTGATGGTGGCTGTTTTGGAACTTTGAATGGTGACAATGATGCACCTGACGGTTCTACCTTTGTAGCAACTGCTGCAACCGATTACCAAGTATGTGATACGCTTCGATCAGCTGATGCAAATGATCAAGTACAAATCTCTTTCGCTGCAAACATTAGTTCCGAAGCTACAAGCGGCGGTACGATGGGAATTACCTTTACTGGTAACACGATTGCCTGAGGTTTGAGTACGCATGAAGTACAAATTTTTCTTTTCTTTTTTTCTTTTTCTTCTTATGCTTTCTTCTCTTGTATCTGCGATTGGAGTAAGTCCTCCAAAAATCACTCAAGAATTTATTTCCGGTGAAGAATTTGTTTATGATATCGTTGTGGTAAATACTGCAAACCCTTCCAGAGTAACGGTTGAACTTGAGGGTTCTCGCTTAGCAAAATATGTAACTTTGGATAAAGAAAGTTTTGATTTGCCTCTTGGTCAAACTTCTTTGCAAATGACATTATCTTTTCCTGATTATGATGATCTTGAAGATACCTATGGCAAGCAAGTTATTTGGTACCGTATTGCAGAGGTTCCTCAAGAGGGTGGAGCATTTTCAGCAGTCACTGCAGTGCGAGGTGCACTTGTAGTAAATGTGCCTGTTCCTGGTCAGTATGGTGTGATTGAAGATTTCAGTGTTACAACGGTGCAAGAAGGTGAAAATGCCGAGGCTTCACTTACGATAAAAAATAGAGGAACTATTCCTCTTCAAAACAAACCGGCCTCAATTAATATCTTTACTAATGACGATGAGTTACTCACATCAGTTCCCGTTCCTCCCATCACTCTTAGTGTAGATCAAGAACAAACACTGACAGTAGAGCTGCCTACTGAAGATTTCTCTTCAGCAAGATATAGGGCAGAAGCTGAATTTTATTTTGATGAAGAAAAAAATCCAACAACCAGTGAAGACATCTTTTTTGTAGGTGCTACAAATATTCAGTTACTAGGTCATAAAGAAATATTGGAAGAGAATAAAATTAATCAAGTCACGTTCAGACTACAGAGTTTATGGTCGGACTCCTTAACAAATGTTCGTGCTTCTATAACTGACTTTGCAGGCAATGAACAATCACTTCCTGTTATTGATTTAGAACCTTTTGAAGCAATAACGGTATCTACGTTTTTAGATGTTCCTGCACTTGAAGAGGAACCTTTTTTGGTCACGAACCGAACAAATACTCCTAATGTTACTATTGAAAGAATACTGCGTCTGCAATTCCCTGCCGGTGAAACAGCTGATGAAGTGAAAGAAATTCCTATCTCGTTTACAATTGTACCTCCACCTCCGGAGCCTGTGAAAGAAGAGCAATCAGGCCTTGAGCCAACAACTATATTGCTTATTGGCCTTGGTGCGGTAGTTATTCTCTTAGTGGTTGTACTCCTTATTGTATTGTTTAAAGGTAAGCCTCATGACAAAAAAAAGAAGAAAAAGTAAGTATACAGGCATTCAAAAAGTAGTCTTTTTACTCGTGGCAGTAATTGTGCTTTCAGTTGCAACAACATTTGCGTTACTGTATTTTTTTGATACTTCTCCTGATGAGATAAAAACTTTGAAGTATACCTACACTGCAAAAGAAAATGTAGGTTTTGTCTTGGATACGGACGCGTTGCATTTTGGCGGAGGACCTCGCGGTGCTCTTATGGTGAGAAATATTAATATGAGTACAACTGAAGATGCTCGCGTCAAGATAACTTCTGTAGGTCCAGGAACGGTAACGGTCTCTGAGAATGATTTTTTCCTTCCTGCAAACACGTCAAAAGAATTGACTTTCTCTTTGAGCGTTCCTCTGGACGCGCAACCAGGTTTTTATGAAGGAATTGTATATTTCTCTTTTTATAGATAATGACATCTAACACAGTAATAGGAATTTTCGCACTCGGCCTTTGTTTAGTTTTTATTGTTTCTACAGTGCTTATCACTACGTTAGTTACAGAAGAGACCCCTACTGCCTTTGTCACTGCTGAAGGTTCAGTGGTGATAGATATAATTCCAAGCCTTTCAATAACTCTTGCTGATGATTTGATTAATTTTGGAAGTTGCGAGATAAATCAAACACAAGGATATACTTTGCTAGATTCTTTTTTGAATGCAACACAAGCAAATAATACACATTGCGTTGCAGGCACTTATCCTGATTCAATTCTACTCTTGAATGATGGTACTGTTGATGCCAACGTATCAGTATCGTTCACGCAATCTGGTCAGACATACTATAATGATACTGACTCTTGGGTTGCTTACAAAACTGTTTCTTCGGATGTTTTTGGTGGCTGTCTCTCGCCTGAAACAACTTATGTGAATATTACGCTTATTAATTCATCATATCCTGCTTGTAATGAACTTACCTTTGGAATGACACAAAACAGATTGGAGTTGTATTTACGCACGCGTATAAATGCCTCAGTGACTTCAACGACAGATTTATTCATTAATTTCCAGGCTTCTACTGTGTCCTAAACCTTTATATATTTAGAAGCCTTCAATTAGTTTATGCGTGCGAAGGATGTGTTGTTAGCGTTTTTTATAGTGATTGTACTAGTCTTCGCTGCCAGAGTTACTGTACCTCTTTTTCTAGATACAGCTGATTCGCCAACTGGACAAGCTACTCAAGCGAGTTCAACGATTTGTCTGAATGCACCTCCTGAATTGGATTTGTCTGGATGCAATTTTACTATTGTACAGAATAACTATTATACATGTTTTTTGAATGCGAGCGATTTTGACGAAACTGGTGAGTTAACGTATTTTGTCGGTAACGTTTCAGGAAATCTAGATTTTAATATCACGTCAGGAAATATTTTGATTGCTCAGCCAGATAACACGCAGGTCGGTTTCAACAATGTAACTATTGTCGTTCGGGACACAAGTGGTTGTCTAAATAGTTTGAGTATGGAATCTAATATTTTTGAAGTAATTAATGTAAATGATCCTCCTATTTTTATTCCTCCTCTTGGCCCTTTTGAGTGGGAACTTGGAGAGACGTTGCGAAGTATCTTCTTGAATAATTATTTTATCGATCCCGATGGTGATGATTTGCGCTTTGAGCTCAGTTCTGTTCCAGAGGGTTTTCTTATTACGGTAACTGAATTTGATGAGCTTATTCTTTCAGCTTCTGCTTGTGGTGAAGGAATTTTTACTATCAGTGCTTTTGACGCGTTTAACGCATCAGTAACAAGTAGTCCTATTTCTTTGAGTGTTCCTTGTACAAGTCCACCAGCTGGTGGCGGTGGCGGTGGCGGTGGCGGTTCATCCTGTATTTCTAATTGGCAATGTTCAGATTGGGGCAGATGTCTTGAGAACGGAACTCAGAAAAAAACTTGTGAAGATATTGCAGGTTGTGAAGATGATGAACGTGTGTTGTGGCGAGAATGTTTATATATTCCTCAGTGTCGTAATGGAGTTTTAGATAGTAATGAAGTTGGTGTTGATTGTGGTGGTCCTTGTCCAACGTGTTTAACTTGTGAAGATGGCATCCAAAATCAAGGCGAGTTAGGTGTTGATTGTGGTGGTCCTTGTCCTATTTGTCGTAGCTGTTTTGACGGTATTCAAAATTTCGAAGAAGAAGGTGTTGATTGTGGTGGCGCCTGCCCTGCCTGTGCAAGTTGTTTTGACGGTATCCAGAATCAAAATGAAACGGGTGTTGATTGCGGTGGTTCATGCCCGGCATGCACGGTGCTGCAAACACCAAATCCAAT
Source organism: uncultured Methanosarcinales archaeon (assembly GCA_964534065.1). Lineage (GTDB taxonomy): Archaea > Nanobdellota > Nanobdellia > Woesearchaeales > SKGA01 > SKGA01. Next base: position 6,941 of record CAZHNR010000025.1, on the reverse strand, counting down.
AAAGGACCGTTCTAATCCTTACATTCCTTGGATTCTTGGTATTGTTGCAGCTCTTGGTGTACTTGCACTTTTATATCGTCTGTTTTACAGGCAAATTCATCGATTTATTGCTCGTTTAATATTATTTTTCTTGCGTAAAGAAAAAAAAGCAATTTTGCTCGATCCATCTCAAAGGGATATGTTACTTGCTGAACTCAAAACATTAGAAAGGAAGAATTTGCTTGTCAATGATCATAAAGAAACTCGCGCTCTTTACCAAGATGGTGTGGGAGCAATTTTACGGAAAATGTTTGTTATTATTCTTGGTCCTGTGTTTTCTTTAGAAGACGCTGAAGAGAGTGTTCAACAAAAGAAAAATGTCTCCAAAGTGGTTAAGCACCTTTTGCATAAACAGTTTATTCAATTACTTTCCCTTGAGCAGGATGCAGTCATGCCGATACTTCGCTTGCAGCTCCATACTGAGCTTGTACGTCAGAGTATTTTTGGCTACGCAGTAACTAATAAAGCACTTACTGCTCGAGAGGTAAAAACAAAATCTCCTAAAGGATCTGCTGTTGAGCAAGTTGAATCATTATTATTTAATGTAGCTCTTGCTTTACAATTTGGAAACATTACTGCTGCAAGAAAGAATTATTTACATGCTTTGACTTTATATGATGCATTAACTGCACCGGAACAGTCTTTACTCTTTGGTTCCTTGCATCTCACGTTTGATATGATACGTTACGTCGCAGCGTATTCGAAATAATTCGTAAGTTTTATATAGCTAAATTCGCTTTTTTTAATAATTACTGAAAGTTATAAATATGGAAAAGCTCGCAAAACCTATGCGTGAATTCTATGAGTTCACCTTAGAAACAACAAAAACATATGGTCTTTCAAATCTTCAAGCAAGAGTTCTCGCTCTTCTCTCAACTACCAATGAACCTGTATCTTTAGAGGAGTTAGCTGAGCGAACAGAATATTCTTTAGCTAGTATAAGCACGACCGTAAAGTTGCTTGCTCGCTTTGAGCTTGTCACCACTTCAAGAAAACCAGGAAGCAAACGACTGTATGTGCAGGTACGACGCAATATGGTTGAGCGCATTCAGGAAAAAATTGAAAGGGTGCAGTCCGTAGAGATTGATCCTTTAAAGAAACAATTGCCTGAATGGATAAAGGAAATGAAAAAAACAAAAGTAACTGTAAAAAATAAACATTTACATCTTGAACAAAAAAAGATTCTTGAGGAACAGTACGAGCAGATTTTACTGTTAGATAAAGTATTTTTGGACATAAGAAAAGCCTTTAGGAAGTTGGAAAAACGATGACAAATATTATTGAAATTAAAGATGTATGGAAGACATATAAAATGGGCGAAACGAACGTCCATGCACTACAAGGATTAAATCTTAATGTAAAAAAAGGCGAGTTCTTGGCAGTGGTTGGTCCATCAGGAAGTGGTAAGTCAACTGCAATGAATATGATTGGAGTTCTTGACCGTCCGACTAAAGGAACAATTCTTCTTGATGGCAAAGATATTTCACAATTTACGGAGAGTAAACTAGCTCAAATTAGAGGGAGAAAAATTGGTTTCATTTTTCAAAAGTTCAATCTTATTAATACCTTAACAGCAAAAGAAAATGTAGTCTTACCTTTGATTTTTCAAGGAGTAGGTATTGAGGAGCGAGAACAAAGAGCCAAAGATTTGCTTAAACTCGTTGACTTGCATGAACGTATGAATCACAAACCGAATGAACTTTCTGGAGGTCAGCAACAAAGAGTTGCAATCGCCAGGGCTCTCGCTGTAGATCCTGAAGTTATTTTGGCTGATGAGCCGACGGGAAATCTTGATAGTAAGACCGGTGGTTCAGTTATGGATTTTTTAAAGAAACTTCATGAAGAACAAGGAAAAACTATTATTATGGTTACACATGATGATCACTTAACTCATTTCGCCCAACGAGTGGAAACGCTTAAGGACGGAAAAATAATTAAAAAAGGTAATACAAAATGAAGAAACTAGCGATCTTTTTAGTGTTTGTTTTCTTGCTTGTACCAGGTGTACTTGCTGAAGCAACACTAACAGTAGACCTGCTCAGATATGAGCCAATCCCTGCACAACCAGGTCAATACGTTACTGTATACTTGGATTTAGAAAACGTAGGCGATGAAGATGCACCACGCGCGGCTTTGCGTATAGAGAATCAATTTCCTTTCAGCACTGTAAGTGAAAACGAAGGAGAAAAAATTGTTGGCACTCTAAAAAGTCAAGAAAGTTATGTTGAAGAATTCCGTGTTCGCGTTGATAGTGCGGCAGTTGTTGGAACAAACCGACTGAAGGTACTGTATACTCAAGATTATAATTCAGGAGTATGGCAAGAACGTCAATTCAATATTAATGTACGGCCAAATGATGCATCATTAAGTATTCAGCAAGTAACGACATCTCCTGAAGAAGTACTTCCTGGTGAAGCAATGCAAGTTGATGTTGAATTGAAGAATACTGCAGATATTGTACTAAGAAATATTGGTGTTCGTCTTGATCTCGTAGAAACTCGAGGAACTACCTTTGTAGAATATCCTTTTATTCCTATGGGAAGTTCCGCGCAAAAGACAGTAACAAAACTTGCTCCTGGTGAAGTCACCACCTTAAGTTTCACTTTAAAAGCTGATCCTACAGCAACACCGGGTTATTACTTACTACCTATGACAGTTGATTTTTTCGATGAGACTGGTCAACAAACTGTGGAAAATGAGTATGCTGGTTTAATTGTTGATGCAGCTCCAGAACTTGAAGTATATTTTGAAGAAACTACTCTTCGAAAGGATACTGAACAAGGTGAAATAACTCTGAAGTTTGTCAATAAAGGAGTGAATGATTTAAAATTCCTTGAAATTGAATTGCTTGAGAATGACGGCTATGAGGTTATCAGCTCAAATAAAGAGTACTTGGGAGATTTGGATAGCGATGATTTCCGTTCGGAATCATTTACTATAAAACCTCTTGTTGATAATCCAAACTTACAACTACGTATTGAATATAAGGATGAGAATAATAAGCCCTATGTGTTCAACGTAGAAACACCTTTAGAATATGATAGAACAACGAGAGAACAGCAAAGTCCAGTAGGAATTATTGTTGCTGTAGTTGTTGTGCTACTCCTAGGAATTTGGATTTGGCGACGAAAACGTCATAAGAAGAAATAGGTGATGAGTTGAATCTCCTTGAAGCATTTCAGTTTGCCTGGCAAAACTTAACACAACGTCGTGTGCGAAGCTGGCTTACCTTGATAGGTATCTTTGCAGGGATTGCAGCAGTGGTAGCACTGATGAGTCTTGGCCAAGGTTTACGAAATGCAGTCAATGAGCAATTCAATACATTAGGAACTGATAAGTTCACAGTTACTGGCGCTGGTGGGGGCTTTGGCCCTCCTGGTACTGGTTCAATTGGTGTTATTGACAAGGATGATGAACGACTAATCAGTAGAGTAAACGGAGTAAAACTTGCAGCAGGGCGGTATATTGAACCGGCAGTTCTTTCTTACCGTGACGATACAGAGGCTGTTTTTGTTGCGTCCTTACCTAACAATCCAGAGAAAGCTGATCTCGCGTTAAGCCTCTATAATTATAATACTGAATTCGGTAGGGAGATTCGATTTAATGACAGAAATAAACTTTACCTTGGAAGTAGTATTGCACAACAAGAGGATGGAAGTGTTATTCAGGTAGGTCAAAAAGTATCTTTAAATGATCAGCGCTTCACGGTGGTAGGAATTGCTGAACGTAAAGGAAATCCTTTTTTTGATGGCGCTATTCTTATTTCAGAACCTGACGCCATAGACTTGTTTAATCTCACAGAAGAATATGATCTTATTGGTGTACAAATACAACCTGGCGAGAATTTACAGGAAGTAGTTGCTCGTGTAGAGCGAACAATGCGTAGAGATAGGGATCAGTCGCTTGGTGAGGAAGATTTTGAGATAAGTACTCCTGACCAGTTTCTAGATTCATTGAACTCCATTCTTATGACAGTACAAATTCTTTTGGTTGGTATTGCAGCCATCAGTTTGTTTGTTGGTGGTATAGGTATTGCAAATACGATGTATACAGCTGTACTTGAGCGAAACCGAGAAATAGGAATTATGAAAGCTATTGGCGCGACAGATAATGAAGTGCTCAGAATTTTTCTTATCGAATCAGGTCTCTTAGGATTAGCCGGTGGCGTTCTTGGTGTGCTCATTGGCGCAGGTATTGCTAAAGGTGTGGAGTTTGTTGCAGCGCAGGCCTTTGGTAGTAATATTTTGCAAGCAAGTATAGATCCTATGGTGGTAGTTGGTGTGCTTCTCTTTGCATTCATCCTTGGCGCGGTATGTGGAACACTTCCTGCAAGGCAAGCTGCACGGCTTCGACCTGTGGAGGCGCTGCGAAAATGATTGATGAATATTTTAATATTGCTTTGCAGTCTCTTCGGCGAAGAGGTTTACGAAGTTGGCTTACGTTACTTGGCATTTTTATCGGTATTGCGGCAGTGGTCGCTCTTATTAGTTTAGGAGAAGGAGTACAACAATCCATTGTTGGTGAGTTTGAGGCTTTGGGTGGTGATAAATTATTTGTTTCTGCTGATTCTAATCTTGGTTCTGTGGGTGAAGGAACAACAGCAAACCCGTTAGATAAAGATGATGTTGCGTTCTTGGAGAATCAGCCAGGAGTGAAGAGTGTTACATATCTCGTATTAGGTAGTGCTCGAGTTGAGTACCGTGATACAATTAAGTTCCTACAAGTTATTGCAGTCCCTACAGATAGCCCAGATGTGTTTAATGATTATTTTAATGTGTGGACGTATCCTGTTATGGAAGGAAGAGAATTACAAAGAAATGATAAGTTTACTGTTGCAGTAGGTTGGCAGCATGGTTACCGAAATATTTGGGATGGTGATAACTTACGGATAAATGATAAGCTCGCTATCAATGGGAAGACTTTCCGCGTTGGAGGAATTTATGAACCAACAGGAAGTGCTCCAGACGATAGAACATTACAAATTACAGATAGTGCGTATGAGGAAGTCATTGGAGAAATTGATAGGGTTGATCAAATAATTGTAACAGTAACTGATGAAAATCAAGTTGATGAGATTAGCGAGCAACTAACGCGTTCTCTTGCTCGTTTCAGAAATGTTCGTACAGGTAATGAGGATTTCACCATTGAGACGCCTTTGGATTTACTCTCTTCTTTTCAAAATATTCTTGATATAGTTCAAGCAGTACTTATTGGTATTGCTGGGATTAGTTTATTTGTTGGTGGAGTTGGCATTATGAATACCATGTACACTGCCGTTGTTGAACGAAAAAAGGATATTGGTATTATGAAAGCAATTGGTGCAACCAATAGAGATATTTTCTTACTCTTCTTTTTTGAGTCTGGTTTACTTGGTCTTGTTGGCGGTGTGATTGGAATTATTTTTGGAGCGGGCCTCGCCTGGCTTGTGGAGTTTATTAGCACGCAGGCACTTGGAAGAAGTTTCCTGCAGGCATACTTTTCATGGGAACTCTTTGTTGGTGCAGTACTCTTTAGTTTTATTGTAGGAGCTCTTGCAGGAACGTTACCCGCGTATCAAGCAAGTAAAGAACAGGCAGCAGATACGCTCCGTGATGAATAACTTTTTATAGTTTCTCTGCAAGAATTGAGTACATGGCGAAAAAAACTGCTTCCAAAAGCAAAAAAATGTTTAAAAAAGACGATCCTTCAGGTATATTTGTTCCAACCGGTGTTTTTATCGGTCTTGGTGCTGGTTTTATTACGGGAAACATTCCTGCAGGTTTATTTCTCGGTCTTGGTGCTGGATTTCTAGCGATGGCTATAGTTGCGAATACGAAAAAGAAAAAATAAAGGTCTTCAAGTTTCGCTTCGAGAATGTTACGTAGACGAGTAGACTATATTTTTCGTCCACTTTTTTTTCTCATTCACATCATATTTTTTGTACTCCTGCAAATATGCTTTTTAATAAATTTCTATCAACGATATTTTGCACAAATAATTTTTATAAACATAATCGTCTGGAGCGATGAGATTTTGAATAAGAAATGCATATGAAAACTCTTCCAGAAGGTTTCAGATCATTGGTAGTGAGTATTTTCTTCGAGATGTAGTGTTTTGGGACCGACGAGTTGCTGGTTCTTGAATAAGCTTAAAATTTGTCCATAGTTTTGTTTCATTGTTAAGTCCAAGAGTTTATTCTTTTCAAAGGAATTTTTTGGGAGTTCGATCCCTAGAGAAGAAAGGTAGGTGAGTGCCATTTTTCGATAATTGTTATGAAGATAAGAAATTTGTATATGTTGCTGGCTTTCCTTACCTATTTTTGAGACTCTCTGAGGGAGCATATGTTTTTCTTCGCGAACTAAATATGAGGGTTCGCTGACTTCTGTAAGATTATCAATTGTCCTTCCAGCATAAACTTTTTCCCCTACAGAAATTTCTATGTAATCAGTATGTATAGGGGTTGGGAGAGTTGTGGTTGGCAATTTTTTTGTTGTTTTACCTGCCCAACTCACTAATTTTTTAAGATTATTATCTTGCATATAACGAATTTCTACCCTCTGTAGAGGTGTGGTTCTTGCTTGTACTGCAGTAGAAAGGAAATCTAAGTTTTCACGTTGAAGTTCTTCAACAAAAAAGCCAAGAAAATGGTTTTGATGTGCTGTCCCTATGGTTAGTTGGTATGCTTTACGAATTGTACTATTGTGATTGCAGTTACAAAATAGCTCTTTATATATTCCTTTAAGAACATGTTTTCTTCGCTTCTTTTTAGTCCGAGCCAACTTATCTTCAAGCAACTCATTTGCATTGGTCTTCACAATAATGCAATCTCTTTTGAATTTATATATTTTATTAGAATTGATAATCTTTAGGATTTCTTCGCCGAAACCTGTGAATTTGTTCATGGGTGCTGTCAACGTATTGAC
>CAZHNR010000024.1:0-15099 GCA_964534065.1 uncultured Methanosarcinales archaeon | reverse complement strand
ACTCGGGCCGCTCGTCATGGCAATTGTTGCTATTGAAAAAAAAGATATTCCTTTTCTCAATAAAATTGGTGTGAAAGATTCTAAACTTGTGCCAAAGGCGAAACGAAATAAGCTTGCTCGTATTATCAAACAAAGTTTCCCTCATGTTATTATTACGGTACAACCACAAAAGATAGATGCTGCAGTAACAACTGAAGGCGACTCCTTAAATCTTCTTGAAGCAAGAACAACTACAAAGCTTATCAATCGTTTGCAAAAGAAAGTGAAACTAGAAAAAGTGATGCTTGATCTCCCTGCAAAAAATAAAGAAACATACCTTAAAGCTGTTGAACAAACCTTACAAGAACATATTCATATTGAAGCAGAATTTAAAGCGGATTTACATTATCCTGCAGTGGCTGCAGCTTCCATCCTCGCTAAAGTTACAAGAGATGCTGCGATGAGAAAGGAAGAAAAAGCAATAGGTTTTCCTTTAGGTTCAGGCTATCCTGCAGATCCTGTCACGCGAATTGCTTTGGAACAAAGAGGAGATATTCTGCTCACTCATCCTGTCACGAGAAAATCTTGGAAAACCATTACTGCCTACGCGCAAAGGAAGCAGCAACAAGAGTTAACACAATTCTCTCCGTAGGAAGCTTTTTAAACAATCTTTTCTCCTGCAATAAACGATGAAGCGTGTATTGTGGTGTCTTATTTTTATTCTCCTGCTCAGTGTAGTGCAAGCTGAAACCTTACATTATGCACAAGGATTAACTCTTGAGCAACAAATCCAAAGCGGCATCAGCATCGAACCCACATCAAGCACATATAGTTTGCAGTCTGCATACATCGACCTCTATCTTTTTGCCCAAAACGACCAGCAGCAACAAGTACTCCAAAATTTTTATGGTCCTTACTTCTATAACCAACAAGGAAACAAACTCCATTACGAATGGAATAATCCGACACAAACAACGCTTCCGCTAAGAGTCATACAAGAAATACAAACCCGACCAAGTAACTCTTTAGTTGATAGAAAAGTCAATTTTCCCTTGCGAAAACTTTCACCTGACGTAGCAAGCTATGTCGCTTTTACTGAACATATTGACAGGTCTCCTGAAATCGCAAGTATTGCTCAAACACTTGCTGCTGGTGAAGATGACTTATTCATGCTACAACACAAAATTGCTTCTTGGGTGACAGGAAATATTCAATACAATTTATCAAGTATTACACTTGAAGCAAATATTCCATCAAGTATTGTTATTGAACAAGGTTACGGTGTGTGTGATGAAATTACTAATCTGTTTCTTTCGATAAATAGAGAGTTAGGTATTCCTGCTCGTTTTGTGAGTGGTATTGCTTATAGTGAGTCAATTCTTTTCGATACAAAGTGGGGAAATCATGGTTGGGCAGAAGTATATTTTCCAGACATCGGATGGGTTCCGTATGACGTAACCTATCAACAGTTTGGTTGGATAGATCCTACTCACATTGCACTCTCTAAAGAAGTAGACGGTGCAACACCAGCACTCAAAACTCAGGCAATAGGTTATGGATATAATTTCAATACCTTACCTCTTGTGTTTGATACGAAAGTTATTGAAGAACTGCCACGCGTGCCTCCTCGAACGCAAATTGAAGTGAACATGTTTGCAAACGAAGTAGGTATTGGTTCTTTCAATGTAGTTGAAGCAGTAGTGCAAAATCCTCATGAGTACTATATCAGCGAAAAATTGACGCTCACCCCTACAAGTGATCTACAACTCTTAGAAGTTGACGCAGTAAAACACATTGCACTTGCTCCTGGACAAACTAAAAAAGTAACGTGGACAGTGCAAGTAAATGAGAACCTTGCGCAAAATTATAGATATACCTTTCCTGTAGGAGTTACCGATAGTGTTGGTTACGACTATGACCAAGAGTTTACAGTACAAGAAAACTTTGAGTTTATTTCAAGAGAACTTTTACCAATTAAAGAAGAATTTATTCTTAACCCGCCAAGCGTGGTTTGCGTTGGTCCAGGAGAAGTATTAATTAATGAGCAAGTACATATTGAGTGCTACCTGCCAACCACAGCTACTCGCGTACAACAAGTATGTTTAGAAGATATCTGTGCTCAGGCAACCTTCAGCCAGAATGCAAGTTTCTCTGTAGCTACTTCCGAACTTGGTGTGTTTACCGTACAAATGCAAGCTGGAGGAAATGAAGAAGTAATTGTTTCCTACCGTGTCACAGACATTCCTGCTGCAAAAATTCTTAACGCGACTGTTCGTGGTCAAGATAACTACGCTACTCCTGTGCAAATTTCTTTTCTTGCAAAAAAAGATTCTTACAACATACCAAGAAATGTGACTATTCTTGTTGCACATGAACTCTTTCAAGAACAGTGGGAGCTTCCTGCCTTGCAACGAGAACAACCTGTCTCACTTGCAGTTCCTGCTCAAGTCTTTGCTTGGGGAACCAATGAAATTAATATACAAATACGTGATAGCAACGGAATTCTGGATGAACAAATAATCACTGTCAATATGCGACCAACACGAATTGATGATGCAATTTTTGCAGGAATCAATTATGGAAATAGATATCTTGCAAGAAATGGAATTCGAGATGCAATTCTTCGTTCAGGAATTAGCATGATACTGGCAAGTATGCTTATCTTCGGTACGTTACACATCATATTTAGACTTGCAAGAAAACTTATAATGAGATAAAAAAAAGTATGGCTAACAAGCCATAAAATGACTTTCTAAACCGTAGAAAGTTTGCTTTCCTTGTTTACGATATCGAAGCGTATTGAATCGATTATGCATCGCAAGAGAAAATCGTTTATTTTTATAAAATAGTTTTACCTGGGAATACTTTTTCATACTTTACCCTCACACCTAATAACCTAAGTATCTTGAAACTTTTAAATCTTCCCCTAATTATACCATGAACAAAGGAATTATTTATAAATGCACGAGCATTTAAGACCAACTATGATAGACATCAAAGCAATGCGAGAAACGCCTGAGTTGTATAAGGACAACATGAAAAGAAAAGGTCGAAACAGTAGTACTGTTGATGAAGTACTCTCTCTGGACAGTTCTTGGCGAAGCGTTCGTAAAGATATTGATGATCTGAGAAAAAAAAGAAACGACCTTTCAAAACAAGCAAACGATGCGAAGAAGAAAGGGGATAATGACACCTTCCAAAATATTCTTGAAGAAGTAAAAGCAGTTCCTGCAAAAATTAAAGAACTGGAAGAGCAGGAATCAGAACTTCTCATACAAATTGAAAAGCTCATACGAAACATTCCAAACATTATGCATAAAAATGTACCACAAGGAAAAAGTGATGCTGATAATGTTGAACTTGCACGTTTCGGTCCAGAACCGGTAAGTAAAGAAGTAAAAGCACATCAAATTATTGCTGAAGAACTTGGAGTTGCTGATTTTGAAAGTAGTGCGACAACAAGCGGTGCAGGTTTTTATTATTTGGAAGGAGATTTAGCCTTATTGAATCAGGCACTTTTGCGTTACGCAATTGAAGTTATGGTGAAAAAAGACTTTCGATACGTTGAAACTCCTTTGTTAATTCGTAAAGATATCATTTCTAAAGTTACCGATATTCATGATCAAGAGAATATGATTTACAAAATTGAAGATGAAGATGCATACCTTATTGGTACAAGTGAACATTCGTTAATCGGTAGATATATTGATGCAAGTATCGAAGAAAGCAATCTTCCACTTAAACAAACGAGTTATTCTATGTGTTTTCGCCGTGAAAAAGGAAGTCACGGGCTTGATGAACGAGGTTTATTTCGCACACATCAATTTAACAAAGTTGAAATGATTGTTATTTGTAAACCAGAAGATAGCGAACTGTTCTATAAACAAATGCAAGAGATTACGATTGAAATTTTTACAGGTCTTGAACTTCCAACACGAGTACTACAAATTTGTACTGGCGATCTTGGCGATATGAAGCACACGCAAGTAGATATTGAAGTATGGTCTCCTCGTCGAAACGATTGGATTGAAGTAGGAAGTTGTTCAAACCTTACGGACGCGCAGGCAAGAAGCCTTGGAATTCGTACCAAAGGTAAAGATAAGTTCACACCCCATACCTTAAACAATACTGCTATGGCTACAAGCCGTGCACTCGTAGCAATTCTTGAGAATCACCAAAATGAAGATGGAAGTATTACTATTCCAAAAGTTCTGCGTCCTTGGATGTTTGGTAAAGAACGTATTGAGAAACAGTGATTAACCAAGGAGGACTTCAAGAAGTTCTGGAAATGTCTCACCCATATCATCAAAACAAAAATGACCATAATTCTCAAAGTTTCTTACAGTAACATCAGGAAAAATAGATTGTAAATTCTTGACAGTTACTTGCACGTCTTCAAAATCATCAGAGCTAGAAAATATAACTAATTTCTTACAACGGGAAAATAGTTGTGGATCTACACTAAATTCAAAAAAATCTGTTGTATATTTTTTCTCTGGGTCCATCCATGGAGCGACGAGAACGAGTGTATCCACAGAGACTTCAGGATGTTCACTTAACCAGCGAAGTAAAAAGCCTGCACCGCAAGAATGCCCTACCAAAATCGTCTCTGCACCTACGGAATGTTTTTCAAATTCTTCTTTCCAAATTGTATACTCCGGTGCATAGGCTTTATACATTTCAGGAGTTACTGTAGGAATTCCTTTGATAAGAAGTTGTTTTTGCATCCAAGGAAACCAGTGACTATTACTAGCTGATGGATAATCTGCGCAATAGTATTCTTCTTTATCTGGCATGCCATGGAGAAGGATTGCATTTTTCATTGGATGAATTGACTTGCAGGATCATCAACTTTTTCCTGTACAGCAACTTTTCCACAATACGGGCAGTTTTTCACGACTTTTGTCGGTTCTCTACTGAATTGAAAACCACAGGAGTTGCAAACATATTGTTTGTTTGAGAAAAACTGGTCTTTTGAAGCAACTGGTGCTAATGGTTCAACTTGTACAGGTTCAATTTTTTTGTCTCGCTGACCAGAAAATAATGAGGACGTGGGACGACCTGTGCGTAGTGCAGAAGTAGCTGTTTTTCCTTCATAGCAATTAGCACATTGGTACCGATTATTACCTATAGCACGTAACTCGTCAAGTTCAATAATTTTACCACATTTACTGCAATTTGGTCGAAGATCTAAACCCACTTCACATCACCTCATTATATTGCTACTCATGAGTATTTAAATTTTTCTGGACAAAACATTTAAAAACAAGATTTACCTTAAAAAGCGTATGAACGGACGAACTCCAATTCACTACGGCGTATTTCTTGTTGCAGGGCTCTTGATTACCGTAATTTCTTTATTGACCTTACGTACAACTGAAAACCCTGAAGCCATGCAGTTATTTGCAGGAATTGGAGGATTATTTCTGGTTATTGGTATTGGCAAGTTCTTTTTGCGAAAAATTAAGGACGTGGGCGAGGCTGAAAAAGGTCTTGAAAACCGTATTGCAGGCGGTATGCTTAATCCTACTCCTGCTCCTCAACCAAAACAAACCCCTAAACCAATCATTGTATGCTCTCGCTGTGAAACGAGAAATTATGCCTCTTCAAATTATTGTCATATGTGTGGTCTACGGTTAAAATGAAAGATATTTTCTCTGTTATCAATAATCGCCGCACCTGCAAACGTTTCTCCGATAAACGCATTACTCGCGATGATTTAATGCTCCTTATTGAATATGGAACTAAAGCACCCTCTGCTGCTAATTTGCAAGACTACCGCTTTATCGTCACCATGGAACGTGAAAAAATGCTCGCACTTCCTGATGCGTGCATGGAGCAAGATTTTGTCAGTCAAGCAGGAGGAGTTATTGTTGTATGTTCACAGCCTGATTTGGTCAAGGAATTCTTTCCTGAAGTGGGAGAAAAAATGGCTTCCCAAGGAGCAAGCGCTGCAATTCAAAATATTCTCCTAGCTGCACAAGGCTTAGGACTAGGTGCTTGTTGGGTTGGAGGATTTATTCCTTCCGCAGTTAAAGAAATTTTTGAAATTCCTGATAATGTAAACGTCGAGGGAATTATCGCTATAGGTCACCCGTATAGTAAACCTGATGAAAAAACTGAGAAACCTTATGAACAACTCGTGTATCTCAACACCTTCGGTAATGATAAAAAGGATATCGACGCGCTCAATAAGGATTACTCTGTTAAAATTCAAAAACATATCACTGCAGCAAAAAGAGATGTGAAAAGTTACGAAGAGCGTATGCAACGCGTGAGTCAAAAGCTTAAAGACTTCTTCATAAAAGATACCTCTGACAATAAAGACAAATAAGCTCTGGACATTGATGCAGAACCTTTTTAACTACCTTCTTCTTTCTCAAGCTTATGAGTGAAGTGTTATTTCCCTACGAAGAGATGCGTCCAATTCAAAAGGATGTTATTGCTACAATTCTTAAAGGCATTGAAGGGAAAAAAGGAGTAGTTATTCATGCACCGACCGGTCTTGGAAAAACAGTAGCAAGCATAGCTCCTGCACTTACCAAAGGACTTGAAGACGACAAAACAATTATTTTTTTGACCTCAAGAAACACGCAACATAAAATTGCAATTGACACCGTAAAAGCAATCAAAGATCATACAGGTAAAAATATCATCGCCACGGATATTATTGGAAAGAAATGGATGTGTCTTCAAGCTGGTGTACATAACCTGTCGTCCGGAGAATTTTCTGAATATTGCAAAGCTTTACGTGAAGATAAAAAATGCGAGTATTACGAGAATTTCAAACAAGGTGAAAAAATCACTCCTATCACTCAACTCGCAAAAAAAGAATTACTTCTTCGTAGTCCCGTGAGTGTTGAACTACTCCTAGAAAAAGGAGAAGAGCATAAACTTTGTCCCTATGAACTAGGAATGCTTATCGCAAAAGAATCCAACATTATTATTACAGATTACTATTACATGTTTCATCCAAGAATTCGAGAAAATTTTCTGAAAAAAAACGATATTAAGCTCGAAGATTGTATCATTATCATTGATGAAGCTCACAATTTACCTAATCGAATAAAGGATCTTGCTTCGCAGCGACTAAGTACTACGATACTGCAACGAGCAGCAAAGGAAGCAGCTCAGTATAATAACGAATCACTCATTAAACCTCTCGAGTCGTTATTTCATCTTGTCAAAGAATTGTTACCTCAACAGGAAGATGAGAAATATATTGACAAGGAAACTTTCCTGCTCAAAAGCAAATCTTTCATGGAATATACTTCTTTCATTGAAGAGTGTTATAAGATTGCTGATAAGATTCGTGAAGATAAAAAAATTAGCGCTATTGGTTCAGTAGCTGCTTTTCTTGAGGCATGGCTTGATGATACTGTAGGTTTTACACGTATTGTTTCAAAAAGAAAAAATATGACTGGAGAAACTATTACCCTGAGTTATCGTTGTTTAGATCCGAGTGTTGTTTCAAGGCCAGTTATTGAGCAAAGTTATACTACGATTGCTATGAGTGGAACATTAACTCCTACAAATATGTATAGTGAACTCCTTGGCTTCGGTCCCGATACCATACAAGAAGAGTTTCCTTCTCCTTTTCCTAAAGAAAATCAACTTAATCTTATTGTAGCAAAGACAAGCACCAAATATACTGCAAGAAGTGCAACGCAGTTCAAAGATATTGCTGATATCGTAACAGAAATAGCAAATGCAACACCAGGAAATAGCATGATATTTTTCCCCAGTTATTTTGTAAAAGATCAAGTTGAAAAGTACTTGACGCAAATTGAAAAAACTGTGTTTATCGAACGTCCTGAAATGAGTAGTAATGATAAGGATGAGATGATTGCTGCCTTCAAAACCTATAAGAAGCACGGAGCAGTTTTGTTAGGTGTTGTAAGCGGTAGTTTTGGTGAAGGTCTTGATCTTCCTGGTGATGAACTCAAGACTGTTGTCGTTGTCGGCCTTCCTCTCTCACGTCCCGATCTTGAGACAAAAGCACTCATTGAATATTATGATACGAAGTTTAAGAGTGGTTGGAATTATGGTTATATTTTTCCTGCCTTTAACCGTATCATCCAGAACGCTGGACGATGCATTCGTAGTCCAACGGACAGAGGAGTCATAGTTTTTCTTGATGAACGTTATACGTGGGATAAATATTATAGGTGTTTTCCTAAGAGTTGGAAAATGAAGATTTCTGTAAACCACTATAAAGAACAGATAGAAAAGTTTTTTTCTCAACCAAAACAAATTTAAACTGATTCTCTCTTTGAAAGTTTATGAAAACACTCGCTGAAGCGATTAGCACATATGACCTTCCTGCTAAAGAAATTCTTGAAGCAGAACATGGAACGATTACTATTGAAGATGATCAAGATATCATGGTTGAGTTAATCAAAGAATTGCGTGAAAAGATAGCCAAATATCTTTCATTTATTGAAGGTCTTGTCCAGCCTGATTCTGATATGACTGAGCTTCTTGAATCCAGTCAATTTAGCGAAAAAGAACGTGAGGATATGTATCAATTGTACAGAGAACTTATGGCGATGCACAGAGCTTATTACCTCGAGTACCTTACATTTAATCCGCAGACTCAAGCAAACTATTACAAAAAGTTGCTTTCCTTATGGATTGCAAAAAAAGAACAGGTGAGACTGATTGTAACAAAAGCTTTAGGTGCTTGGAGTGAAGACCAAAGCCTAAAAGAAGCAAAACAATCGTATTTAGGATGACTAAATTACTAATTTTTGGCCCTCCAGGGTCTGGCAAAGGTACAACAGCAAAACATTTTGCCAAATATATTTCTATAGAACACATTTCAAGCGGTGATTTATTTCGTGATGAGATTGCTGCAGCTACCGAACTTGGTAAGAAAGTAAGTGTCTTAATCACCCAAGGAAAACTTGTTGATGATGTGACAACAACTAAACTTGTCTTGCATCAATTGGAACAACACGAGAATTTTATTCTGGACGGGTATCCTCGAACACATAGGCAAGCTACAGATTTGCTTTCTGCGCATCATATTAATGGTATTATCCAAGTAGAATTAGCAGATGATAAGATTGTACATCGTATTGCGCAGCGTCGTATGTGTCCTCGTGATGGAAGTACCTATCACTTACTCTTTAAACCGCCAAAAAAAGAAGGAATTTGTGACCGTTGCCATGCTAAACTTGTCCAGCGATCAGATGATACAGAAAGCACAGTCAGGGATCGTCTTACTGCATATAAGCAAACTACTGCTCCTGCATTAACATGGCTAAAAGCTCAAGGTATTCCTGTTATCACCATTCCTGGCGATTATGATTTACGTACGGAAGGTGAAGCACTTATGCGTAAAATTTTGGCTTGGCAAAAAGTTGTCGAATCACAATAGTTGCGTAACTTCCTTTCGGTAAGGTAAATTGCACCATCGCTTTTTTCTTGTCTGTATGTAATTCATCTTCTGCATACGAAACACGAAAATCTGAAACCAAAATATAGGCTTTTCTCGTGCTTCCAGTTAAGGATAGTTCAGGCATGCTGGTGATAAGAAATTGTCGAGTCGTTAAGTTGTATTCTTGCTGCAAAAATTCGTCTAATCCTTCTGTATCAAAACCAGGCAAAGGTAGTTCTTCTTGCCTAGCTTCTAAAATAAGTTCTTCGGGAAAAATAAACTTACCTTCTGAGTACGGGACAGGAAAAGACGGTTCTTGGATTTTTTGAGTAAGTATATCGTTAAAGATTTTACTTTGCACCGCATGCACATAAAATAAGAGTATTTTTTGGGGAAGAAGACGTAATGCACCAATGTGATCGTTAGGTAATTTTTGCAGATGAGGCGTGATAATTTGTGAGAAATCATTGTCAAAGCTTTGTAATAATGCAGTGGCGTCTTTGAATTCTTTTCTCATAAGATGAAAGCCGAGCTTAACATTAGCTGTGGAGAATCGTTGTTCATCAAAGTAGTTTGGAACAAAAAAAGAACTTGGAAAAGTCTCCGGTAAGCTTCCTTCCAAGTTACGAACAGTGACACTGAATGTGTTACCTGCAAGATCTCCTAAACGGAGATGCGCCTTAGTATAACCAATAAACCCTAGTGTAATATCTTTCAGTCCCAATGCAAGCACTTTATCCTTAGAAACGCCTTTCAAGACAACATACTGCGTTGTAATTGCTTGCTTATCTTTTGTGCCAGCATAACTTGCGGCTTTTCTTAGTAGGCCTAATGCTTTCGTGACTGCTCGTACTGCTCGCTCTGTCGTATAGTTTTGTTTTTTTAGACAATACACATGATACGCTGTAGATTCCTCAACGAGAATATCTCTGCTAAGTACTTCATCAACTAAAAAATCATCAAATTGTTCTTTAAGGACATACATAAGTAAAGAAGAAAAGAAAAGAGAATAAAAGACTTACCGTTTTCGACGGGTTGATTTTTTCGTTGTCCGAGTTCGTTTTGTCGTTCGTTTTGCAGGAGATTTTCTTGCAGGAGCTCGTTTAACAGGAGCTCGTCGAACTGGAGCACGGCTACGTGGTGTGAAAGTTGTCGATTGATTTGGTTTTATTTTCAGGAAGTAGACAGCTGCACCAAGTACGGCTAGGACTACTATAATCAGGACGACTACACTACCTGTTCCGCCAAGCGATGTTGCAAGACCTGCAAAGATACCTGTTGACGTCGCTACGAATGGATATTTGACATTCACATTGTTGAGAAGAAGTTCTTCGTCCTGACCATAGGTAAGTACAATGTTAAATTCATTATTTTCTTCAAGATCAATGTCGTCCAGAGTTACTGAGATATAGGTGGTTTGTTCTACACCTCCTCGAATCGTATCTTGTTTGAAGAAGTCTTGTTCAAGACCGTTGACAATAAGACCGTTAATTTTAAGATTATAATAAACTTGATTTTCTCCTTCATTCAAAATAGTTACGCCTACCCGTTTGAGATTTTTATAATACGCAACCTCCGTAATAGACAACTTAGAAGGAT
The DNA here is from genome assembly GCA_964534065.1 of uncultured Methanosarcinales archaeon. GTDB lineage: Archaea > Nanobdellota > Nanobdellia > Woesearchaeales > SKGA01 > SKGA01. Next base: position 4,139 of record CAZHNR010000024.1, on the reverse strand, counting down.
CTGCTTCTAAATCTGCGAGAAGTAACGGAACACTAAAAGGAGGACCGAATTTATTCTGCATAGTTAAGAACGTATCAAGCTCTGCAGGATACAGACCAAAGGAAGTAAAGAACTCAACAGTTGAACCTTCAATGCTTGTTGATGGAAGACTGATATTAAAGGTCACTGGCAAGAGTTCTCCTGCAGCAATATATACAACTTCATCATTTGATGCTGAACCAATAATTTCTCCTTCTGTGTCTAAAACATTCAAAGAAGTTAACTGATAAATTCCTGCATTTCCAAGGTTCTCAAAACTTGCGATAAGTTGTTGATTTACTGGATCATATAAGGCTTGTTTTACAGTAAGCGCTAATCGAGGTTTTGGAAGTGGGAACATAGTAAGTGCATATACTCTTCCTGAATTCACTGTATCTGATTGTCCAAACTTGACAAACACAGATATTTCTTTTTCACTTCGTTCTCGAATTTGCTCACCAATAACAGAAAGTTCATTTCCAACAATCACAACAGACTGTACTTGTTCTTCTTCAAGATATTCATACGTTTGATCAAGAATTCGATTATATCCAGAGAGAAGAACAGGATTTTTTGCTACGAAAAATTCAGTCTCAAGAAACGCACCGTCTGCAAGAATCACGCTTCCAGTATTTCCATACCGCGTTGCAAGATCTTGACTGTCAGCAAAGACATCGTTATTGTTAATTCGTTCTGTAATAACAGGTTCCAATTGATCCAAGAGGTCTCGCTTAAAGTTTCCTACTGCGACAACATCATTTGCATTTTGCAAACGATCTACGACATCTCCAATGTTATCATCATCGACAACAAGGACCCATGCTTGTTCTTTCACTGCCAAAGGGGCAAGTGATATACTAATACGAGGATTATCACGGGAAATAATATAGTACCTTCCTAGTTCAGGATCAAGATCAAGATTAAGTGTACTGGACTGTGAAGCTGAACGAGCATCATAACCGACAGAACTAAGTTGACGGTGCAAGTTATTCGTAAATGAATCATCTGATTCATAGACTTGTACTACTTCTGATTTCGACATAATTTTTGTCAAAGAAGTAATAACATCAGAATTCAAAAAGAACGCACGGTTTCCGTCCTGCGCTTCAGTAAGGAGAACACTATATACATCTACCCAGTCTCGAGAATTAGCCACTGCTGTATCTGCAACCACTACTTGAGATGTAAGCAATACACAAAGCACTGCCACAAGAGCAAATAGTGATAACTTTAGATTAGTATGTTTCAATGTTTTCCCCCTAACACACGATAACATGATAGGTGCGAGGTTTATTTATATAGTTTTCGATAATAACATTCTTTTCTAAATAAATCAAATACAAAACAATTCAAAAAAATAAGAAAAGAACAAGAAATACAAAAAAAGAATAAGGAAAAAAGAAAAGAAAAAAAAAGAAAGGCTAAAGCCTTATGGTAGTTCTAGATAGAAACTATACGTTGTACCAGTTTGAGCCGGTAGTAAGATTTGATAATCTACAGTTGCGTTATTGAAACCGTTGGTATCATCCACTACTAAACCTGCCCAAATATTTGCATCATCTGTATTTGAGTACAGTGCGTAAGTTTTTAGATCTCCAGCTACACCACTACTATTGAAAGTTGTTGCAAATGGCGTTCCTGCTTTATTTAAACTACTACTCACAAATGCTTCAGAAGCATTGAAAGTACTAGTAAAATTATCAGTATTAGCGCCTGCTACCCAAGTAGGTGCATTTGCATTAGCTAAAGGAACAATATTTCCATCAGACCAATCAGTAATAGAGTTGTTTGCTGCATAAACTACTGCTCCGCTTAAATCAGAAACGGACCATTGGTAGAATGTATTCGCACTCGCGTCTCCTAGAAGTAAGTTTCCACTTACATTCCCGAAGAAACCTGCCCATCGACTAGTAATAACTGTACTAGACACATCGACGTACGTAACATTTCCACCTTCTGCATCAACAGTTGTCGCAGCAGTTCCAGTTCCAGTTTCAGATGTTCCTACCGCAGTAGTTGCACCACCAGGTGCAGCTGAAACTAAAGCCAGACTAAGTACGAATACTGCCAATGCCAGTAAAAATAGTTTTGCTTTCATTGTTTGTAAACCTCTTTTTAATCTTTATTGTAATTCTACCCAAAGATTGTATGCTGTCGTACCTGTATCTCCTGCTGTTCCATCTTCTGGAATAATCATTTGATACTGAACACTACTTCCACTGTAAGAAGTGTCACCTGCTGGAATTACATTCCCTGCAAAAATTACATTCGCAGTGTCGTAAAGAGCATACGTGTACCAACCCGTTCCGCCATTAGTCGTTGCTCGTGGAGCAGCTGCAATACCGGTAAGAATTCCTGAATCTAGAGCTCCAGTTTCGTTGAACGTGTTTGTGAAATTATCACTATCGCCTGCACCGTCAAAGAATGCATCAACGTTAGTTCCATCTTCAGCTACAACACTTCCCCAATTTACTGAACCTGCTGTTGTCGCATATACTACACGACCACTAGCTACCCAAGAGTAAAGGACTTGATTTGAACTATCACCTAATACGATGTTACCACTTACGTTTCCGAGAAGACCGGACCATCGATAGGTACTTACATTAGAGTCTAGATCTGCAGAAATGATATTTCCTGCTTCTACACTCACATTCTGATCTGCCGCAGCATAGACGAATTCACCTAAGTCAGTTTCACCAGTAACTTCTGCTTCACCAGGAGTTGCAGCGAACACTACACTTAAAGAAAGAATCATTGCCGCCATTGCGATCAAAAGTAGCGCTACTTTTTTCATATTTATATTACACCTCACCTAAATTATTTCCCTTTAGTAAAGGGATTTAAGTTTAAGATTATCACTAAGAACCATACTAGATACTTCTAAGCACTAACCTCAACATGTTTTGCTAACTTTGAGTATATAAAGCTTTCTCCAAATATTATATAGTATATATAAATAAAATAGACCACTGGAAAGTAGTTTCCAATGTGGCTCCGCAGGAAAAATCTGAAACAAACAACGTATGAAAAAAATAAAAAGTAAACAAAAAAAAGACAGAAAAAAAACATAGAGAGAAAATAAAAACAATATCTTTAAAAGAAAGCTTTATAAAGTCTCGACTGCGCTATTGACTTATACTTTATTAAAAAGGGGTGGGGTATGGCTGCACGGAAAAAAGCAGGAAAAAATAAATCTTCTCGGTCAACGAGAAAAACTACGAAACAATCACGTTCTTCTGGTCGAAAGACTGCAAAAAAAACAACTCGTAAAACGACAAAGAAAACAGTACGAAAAGCTCCATCAAAACGAGCTACTACACGTAAAGCAACGAAAAAACAAACGAAAACAGTCACTCGAAAGCGGCCAACTACAGCAAAGAAAATAACAAAAAAAGCAGTACGGCAATCTCCAGTAACAAAAGTCATTGTAAAAGAAGCAGATAATGAGAAGTTTGACTTACTTCTTGAGCAAATGAAAGCAATGCAAGAACATAATTCCATGCTTGCAAAGCAAATTAATGAAATAAAAAATCCTAAAGAAACACTTCCTTCTCCAAAAGGGGATGAAAGCAAAGAAAAAATTATGACTCGTCTTAAGGATCTTCTTTCTGGACAAAAAAAAGAAGAACCAGAAGCATCTCCAGAAGAAACTTCCACGGAACAAGTAACTCCTAAAGAAGAACCAACAGCTGGAGAGAAACTTAAAGAACAAGAAAATAAAGTCTTTGGCAGTGCTGCGCCAAAACCTGAAGAGATTTCTTTCATTGACAAAAAACCAACTCCAATGAAAACTCCTGAAAAGGAAAAAGAAGAATTTCAAGCGACAAAAACTCGTGGCCTTGTTACCATGGAAGAAGCACAGGCGTATTCTGAGAAGCTCAAAGAATTACAACAGGAAATCAATAAAGTATTTGTTGGTCAGCATGACGTTGTTGAAGGAGTTATTATGTCACTTATCTGTGAAGCGCACACCCTACTTGAAGGTGTTCCAGGCCTTGCAAAATCCTTACTTATTGAAGTACTTGGGAAAACTATTGGAGGTACTACTTTTGAACGTATCCAATTCCTTCCAGATATTCTTCCAGCAGATATTATTGGTGGAGAAATTTTCAATCCTA
>CAZHNR010000023.1:0-15487 GCA_964534065.1 uncultured Methanosarcinales archaeon | reverse complement strand
TGTTGAAACTGAAGCTTACTTGGCTGATGATCCTGCTGCACATAGTTTCTCAGGGAAAACCAAACGCAACGCAAGCATGTTCGGTCCTGCAGGAATTGCTTATGTGTATATGATTTATGGTGTGTATTATTGCATTAATCTTGTGACAAGCACAAAAGCAGAAGCTGTACTCATACGAGCAGTTGAACCCATAGAAGGAATTGAAATTATGCGAAAACACCGTCAGACCAGCGATGCTCACCTTACTTCAGGTCCAGGAAAACTTTGTATAGCTATGCAAATTCACAAAAAACACGATGGTAAGAATTTACTCGATGCAACGTCACCGCTAAGGATTGAAGCAGGTTCAGAACAAAACTTTTCTATTGTGTCTGCAACAAGAATAGGAATTACTAAAGCAAAGGAACGACCGCACAGATTTTACATAGAAGGAAACGCATTCGTTTCAAAAAAATAAAACTTATTTTCGGCCGCCAATTCGCCTTGCTACTTTATTAAGAAGAGATGTTTTTTTCACTGGCTTTGCAACTTTTTTAGAAACTTTTTTTGCTACTTTTTTACTTGTGCTTTTCTTAGAAGATTTCTTCGTAACTTTAGATGACTTCTTCGTAACTTTCTTTTTCGCAGGCTTTGCTACTTTTTTTGTTAGCTTTTTAGCAACTTTCTTCGTAGATTTTTTTTTGGTACTCACTTTTTTCTTCGTGCTTGCTTTTTTCTTAGGAGTTTTTTTACTTGACTTTACAGCTGTTTTCTTAGCAGATTTTTTTGTCGTTTTCTTTGCTGCTTTTTTAGGAGTCGTAGTTGATTTGCGAGAAACTTTCTTCGTTGAAGCTTTCTTCTCAGCAGCCTTTTTCTTTGCTGCAGCTTTCTTTTCAGCAGCAAGTTTTTTACGTTTTACTTCAGCAGCTTTCTTTGCTTTTGCGTTTTCAGCTCGCTGTCGCTTTCGTTCCTCTTTCGCCTCTAACTCTTCTTGTTTCTTTTGCTCTTTCTCTTCCTTTTCTTTTTGGATGCGGTCTTGTTCTGCTTGCGCAGCTTTTTTACGACGAGCAAGGAAAGCTTGTTTTTCTTCTTCATACTTCGCTTGAATATTTTCAAGTTCTGCGATTCGAGATTTTAAGAAATCAATCGTACGATTATTGTCAACTTGATTCATAAGATCGCCACATTCAGGACATTTGAAGTTTTCTTCAAAAGCTTCTTCAAAACTCATACGAGCATGGGCGTAGCGGCACATGTAAAAATATCCACCATCTTCATTATCAAGTCGTTTTTGCAACTTCTGAATAGTTTCCAGACGAATAGTCTCCTCAAGATGAGGAACCATTGCTTCGTTGAAATCCCAATAACAAATATACCAACCTTTGATTTTATCTTTTTTCCGTTTGAAAGAAACAAGATTTGCATCAAGCAGTTGATAAAGTAAATTCCTTGTCTTATGGATTTCTAAATCAAGTTCTTCGGCAATAATAAACTCAGAAATATTAGTTTTACCTCGAAGGTAAAAGATAATACGCTGTGCGTCTTCGTCAGGCACAACTTGTCTCACGACCTCTTCAATTCGTTCTTTTGCTAGTGTCATAGTATATATCGCTTTTCATCCTGCAAGATAGTACTTAACGAGAAAACACTTTATAAACATTCCCCTCTTTTTGTTGAGTACAGAGTGATTTTGGGAACACACATATATAAATGTTTCGCTTATGTTACTACTTTTTAGTAAATACTTTTTACTTACCGTTCAGATGTAAAGTGCGGAAAGCTAACAAATAACTTTCAGTTTATAAATTTACGGAAAATGAGATCGAGAAGACAAGAAAATATAGGGAGAAATGGCTAGAAGGACACAAAACATAGGAAAAATCAAAAGAAATCAAGCGATAAATTGTTTTTTTCACAAAATAAAACCATATCTTCAGGTAGTTTAGCTGAAAAGCTTAATTTCTCTCCAGTAAGAGGATGATAAAAACGTAATGTTCTTGCATGGAGAAAATGTCGCCCAGAACCAAAGCTTTCTATGAGCATATCTTCTGAAACCGAAGAAGCATTTTTCATAAATGCAACAAAGACTTCAGGATGACCTCCATACTGCTTATCACCAACTAAAGGAAAACCTGCATGAGCAAAGTGAGCTCGAATCTGATGTCGCCGCCCAGTTTTAGGATGCACCACAACCAAAGAATAGTCACTTGTCTGTGCGGTAACCTCATACGCAGTCTCCGAGGCAAGACCTGTATCTCCTACAACCATATGATTACGAATTTCTCCCACCTGTTGCTTCGTGAGAGCGCCCGAGAAAACACCTTGTTTAGGCACTACAAGACCGCGACAAATTGCCACATATTCTTTCTCAATTTCCTGACTTCTTAGCAACTTAGCAAGTTTGGCCGCAACCAGAGAAGTTTTTGCAAAAACGACTACACCAGAAGTTTCACGGTCCAGACGCTGGACAGGATACAAGGCATCTTTTGTAGCGAGTTGTTTACGCTCAAGAACCTTTGTCAAAGTATTAAAATAATGTCTACCAGCAGGATGCATAGGGAGAGGAGCAGGTTTATTGACTACTAACAAAGCATCATCCTCAAACAACACAGCAACCCGCTCATCAACCCAGGGTTCAAAGGACTGCGGAGTGAGCAAAGTAACCGTCATACCTGTACGAAGAGGCAGAGCGAGGTCAGTGCACACTGTACCCTCAACAAGAATACGCCTTGCAGCCGCAAAATCATCTATAGATACTCTGTTGAAAAAAAGACAGGTCGTGCTCAAAAACTCACGCAAGGAAGCGTTAAAACCGACGTTGTAGGAATTTACCCTAACTCGTTCATCCATAACAGTACAGAAAACAGTGCTTATTTATAGCGTTATACGTCATGAACAGATACTTTTTCAACCATTTCCTCAGCACACTCATCACAGATTCGGGGTTGAGTAAAAAACATCGTATTGTCAAAGCTCGCAATTACCTTACAAGGTCGTTCATTTTCACAAAAAACACAGAAATCAGTCACGACTTCATAGGTCTTAAAATGCTCAACAAAAGAATCATAACAAGATCTACAAATAGCAAAAAGAATATTAAATTCTTGAAAGACAAAGCATGTCTTTTGCGTACTGCAAAGCATACAGTTATGGTGATGTTTCACATTCATACAGAGAGAAATGGAGAAGAGGCTATATAAATTCTTGTAAAAACTACTCCATGGCTGAAAATCTCGAAATGGACGTTATTTGAGAATATCAATTAAAATTAAACTTATTTCACTGAGAAAGGTCAATTTGTGACTTCTTTTCACGGAAAGCAGACTGAAGTAAAAGCTTGTTTTGCTCTTGAAGTTCTTTTATCGTCCTATCACGACGAGCCAATTCACTAGCAAAAATATCCTTTAATTCTTCAATATCTTGAATACCAGCAAGTTCTTCCTTAAAGGTTTCTTTGAATTTATCAAGCGATGTTTCAGAATTCCCCATATCACCATTAAAACTGAAGAAGTATAAAAAGATTTGGAAACTACAACAGTACACTAAAATCGCCAAAGCAACCATAACGAGCAAGACGGGAAAAAGAAACATTATCAACAACACACCTACGGATATGAAAATCAAGAGGTGTGCAACTAATATAGAGATGCACTCTCCTATCAGAAGTGGGAATGGAGATTGAATTTGCAAAGGCTCCTGAAATTGTCTTATACCGCGTCACCTTACCATATGAATCAAACATATAGCCATGATTAGAAAGACGAGATTGTTCGATAGGTGCATCGTAATGTCGAGATAAGGACTGCAATGCATACGTAGACGATTCATGCAAGTGAGGAGAATGTATAGGCTCATCAGGTGCGAGAAGTATATCAACATCTTCCCCTTTATTATCAAGAATACTTTCTATTGATTTTTCAACTTCATATTCCTTTTGAAAATGAGATCTTGTTTTCAAAAAAGATGCTTCTGACACATCAAAAAAACCAGCAAAAGGATCTTCACCTCGTAACTTTTCAAAAGCTTCAGAAAAAGAAGCATAGGTTTCATGCTCAGCCACCAATGCAAGAACAGGATCACCCCCAGTAATAAGAGCAACTTCTTTAATCGTATCGTTTCGCGTAAGACCATGCTCAGAAAAGTAGGATTCTAAATTAGCATAATAACTATCAGAATATGTAGATGAACCTACTGCCAACATACCGAAAGTAGATTTTACTTCAAGAGGAGATTCTTTCCAATGTTTTGTCATAAACCTACATACTGATTTCAACGAATCTTTCTCATCAGAAGAAAGTCGAGAAATAAATTTTTCACGAGGAATTTCATTCGTTTCCAAAGGTAAGCCAAAATCATAGGCATGCAATCGCTCATACTCATTCATAAAAAAGTAAAATGCAAAAGCACTTTTAAATTTACCAGTATTGTTTCAGTATATGTGCTTTATATTTTGCTTCAAGAAACCGTGGATTCACAGGAATATTAACAAAATCAATAGGTAATTCTTTCTGAAGTACCTCGCGAACACGTTTACCATTCATCTGAAAAGGCAAGAAATGAATAATACCTTCGTACACATCCGTTTGTGCTCGTAAATTTCTCGCATACTGTACTATTGATGATTTATTCAAATCGTTTTGAATTTGACCAGAAGAAGTCAGAACAAAATACGTATCATCAAGAACGTACGCCTCACCTAGTTGCTCAAAAGGAAGTTTTGTATTTTTTACTTTCTGACGAGTATATTCATGAGCTAACTTGTTCGCATAGTCATGAACACTTGAAGCTGAAAGAGACTTACCAATCACATTTATTTTGTCTGCTGGAGCCCCGTTTAATTTGCTTACCATATTCTTTAACGACATAATGAGAAGAATGAAATTTAATTTAAAAAAGTTTGGAAGAAAAAGAAAAACGCTCAATAAACAGAGAAGAAAAGAAAAAACGCTCAACAATCAAAGATTCTTGGCGCCCACTCACAATTGTTCGTAGGGAAATAAAAAAAAGTTGGCCAGAACCCTGAACTCACTGTCCAGAACCCAGCTCCCAGATTAGCAGCTTAACGGCTACTGTCTGCTTGACGCTCGACATTGCCAGCTTTCGCCGTAGGCGTGCGAAGTGCACTTACAGTAGCACATAAAAAACATACCAAAAGAAAAAACGCTCAACAATCAAAGATTCTTGGCGCCCACTCACAATTGTTCGTAGGGAAATAAAAAAAAGTTGGCCAGAACCCTGAACTCACTGTCCAGAACCCAGCTCCCAGATTAGCAGCTTAACGGCTACTGTCTGCTTGACGTTCGACTTCTAGTTTCTTAGAAAGCGCAAGTGATTTCTGGTCTTCGCTATATGCTGCAATGATTTCTTCAGCAAGAGCTTGAGCAGCACTTTTCTTTCGATTGAAACTGTTCTTATAAGAACCTTGAGCCATGAACTTCAATGCTCGGTCGATTCGTCGTTGTGGAGCACATTCTACAGGTTTAGGATACCGCGCACCACCATACTCGATAGTGATAATCTCTTCTCGAGGTGCTGCATTCTCTAAAGCCCGAACGAATACTTCCACAGGATTCTCTTTCGTTTTTTTCTCAATGATATCAAACGCTTCAAGGACAATATTATATACAGTTGCACTTTTACCTGTAGTCATACCACTGGAAACTTTGTGCTTTTTTGTACCAACTCGGCCTGGAACCATCATCTTATTCATCAATCGTTCAACAATGAAAATCTTTGATTTATGGAACCGGTTACCAGCATAACGTGCACCTGTTCGAGGGACGATAACTGGAGAGACATTGATATAATCAATAAGTCCTGGATCTTGAACTTTAATACCAGAACAATCATATTTGTTAAATGCTAAAATTTCTGATGCCATTTTATTTCCGTGCCTTATCTACTTTACCGCTTAGCAGAGCGCCAAGGGACTGATCGTTCACTTTGATTACTTGCCATCGTACACCAGGAAGATCTCCTTTTGCACGACCCATAACTCCACCAATACGTTCAACAACTACTTCATCGTGTTCATCGACAAGTTTTGTTGCACCATCACCAGGGAGGAAAGCAGTAATTTGTTTACCATTTTTAATTAATTGAACTCGAACACACTTTCGCATTGCAGAGTTCGGCTGCTTTGCTTCTACTTGTACTTTTTGTAGAACAATAGCGGAAGCTTGAGCGGAACCTTGTAGAGGATCTGCTTTTGCTGCGAAGCCTAAGTGTTTTTTAACATACCATTTACTTTTCCATCGACTTTCTTTCCGTCGATCGACTAATTTTTTACCAGCGTTTAAGCCTTGAGATTTTTTTGACATTTATAATCACCTTATATAACTTTAATTTCCTTAACTTCAGGATAATATTTTTGAACCACGCTTTCAAAAAGACGTAAGTTTCTTGCTTGTGCACCAATCATTAAACCTTTTGTTTTCTGATCAGGACCTGTGAGTGTAACAATTCCATCATCACCAAATTCCATTTTCACAATCTTTAGAGGAGAAAATACATTTGAGATAAATCGTTTGATATCATCACTATATTCGATAACTTTCACTTTACGCTTAGTCAATCCTTCAAGTTTTTCAATATTTTTCTTGTTTGGACCTAGACCTTTACGTAAGTTACCCGGTTGCACAATGAAACAGAGTTTTTCTTGTTGCATGAAAAAATCTTTGAGTTTAGCTCTCGTGACTTTCTCAAATAACGACATCCATTGCAGTGCTTGTACATCGTATTTGAATTTCACTTTATCTACACCTTTGCAATGCCAACTACGCTGACAAAAAATGGTTTCTTACATACGCTTCCTAGCTCATTACAATCAGCTTCTAATTTCTCGATTGGAATGTCTGTTAAACCACAGTAGTGTTCTACGTCTTCAGCTAACATGTCAGGACAATTGCTTGCCATGAAGACTTTGCTCACCTCACCAGTTCGAATAGCCTTAATAGTCCGTTTCGTACCGATGATGAGATTATTGTTCTTTAAACCTAATTTAAGTTCATCCATTGAAATCAATCCTCCAAACATCCTCAGAATTGTTGAGGTGTTCTTCTCCACCGAGCCAAGACAGCTCGCTGTATTTGATTCACTCGCTTTCGCGATTGTAAGCACAAAGAATGAGACTTTATTTATAAAGGTATGGCTTCATTCCTTTTGAGCTTTTTTTGATTTTTTGGCAACTTTTTTCGCATGCACATGACTGGAGACAATCAAATGATACTGAAAAACCACAGTAAACAACAAGAGCACTAAGAAAATTAGATCCATGAAGGGCATCAAGTTATCCCATGCATAAAGACCTGTGAGTGTCAATAGATTCATTGACTGAGTAACAAACAATACAACCCCTATAGCAAGCATCAAGAGCCATGCTGAGCGCCTATTCTTATTTTTCCAAACATGATGAACGGAGTACCAAGCGAAGGCAAGAACAAATAATGAAAGGAGTACGTTTGCCAATACAAAGAAATCAGTGTTTCCCATGACTTCACTCAGGACGAGCTCATTTAAAAAGCTTCCTCACTACTTGGCAGTTGAGCGAAGAAAAGTACCAAGAGACCACATGTCAGTAGCCAAGATCTCGCGAAGCTTCGGATTGTAGAGCATCGCTGCAGGATGGTATAAAGGAAAGACTTGAAATGCTCCTACTTGAGCAGACTTGCCATGCAATTTGGAAATCCCTTCAATTTTTGTCATACCAATAGGTGAAAAATTATTGAGAACAAATTTAGTTGCAAAATTTCCTAAAGGAACAAGAACTTTTGGTTGAATAATTTCAATTTGTCTTACAAGATAGGGTGTATGCGCAATCATTTCTTCTTTCGTAGGATCACGGTTTTTTGGTGGACGGTATTTGAGAATGTTTGCAATATAGACATCTTCGAGCGTGAGACCTATAATGCGGAGCAATTTGTCCAGCTCTTTACCAGCCCTGCCAACAAAAGGAATCCCCTGCAAATCTTCTTGTTCTCCAGGAGCTTCACCGATGAATAAAATCTGAGCGTTAGGATTTCCTTTCCCAAAAACAACATGTGTTGCCGCATCTTTAAGAGGGCAGACAAGTTCAGTTTCTATTTGCGATTGTAAAGCGTCGAGTTTGTCTTGTTTGGACATATAATTATTTGAGGAGAATGAGTTTAAAAAAGTTAAGAAAAATTACCTTTCCTTCTTCTCAAAATACTTTTTTGCAAGATTACTTCCTACATCAGTAAATACTTTTGCTAGAATATCAAAACCTTCATTATCAACATACGAACTATGCAAGTCTTGAATGTTTGACAAATAATTCTCAGGATCTTTTCTTTTTTCTTGATTATATCTTTGCAAGGTGGCAAGATAAGAAACACCATTAGTAATAGTTAAAACAGAGGCAACGCAACCTCCCGCTAAAAGAATAGTTTCTAAAGTTTCATTCATAATATCACCAGAAAATAAAAATAAAAAAAAGTGCTTATTCGTGCACTAAAATGTTTCCTTGCATTGCAGGTCCACAAGTCATGCAGAAAAAATCATAATTTCCTGCTCGTGGCACTGTAAACACAACGGATTCACCAGCGTCAAGTTCTTCGACAATATGTAATTCAGGTAACTGGAAATCAATCGTTCCCTCAGTATCTGAAACCAACGTTAATCGAATAGTGTCACCAGCTTCTGCTTCATAAGTCACCGGGATGAATTCGTTCCCGACAACATACATATCATACTGTAGTTCCTGCACTTTTCGTGCAGGTTCTGTAGGTGTGTCTTGTACTGCAATAAATGCGACAGGCACCTGTTCATTTGTTTGAGCAACTACCGGAGATCTTACGAGAGTAAGTACTACAAACAGTAGTGCCGCTATGAGTATATATCCATACCATTTCATTTTTGTTTACCTCCTAAGATACCACGAAAACCGGTGGTCGGTTTTTGTTATTCACAGTAATTTGTACTGTTTCTTCTGTTGTAAATCGTCCGTCTGTAACACTTACGAGTACTTCGTATTCGCCAGCGTCATCATAGTTTGTTGTATACGTATCGGAAGTCATGAAACCAGAATAGCTGATAAATATTTCATCACCATCAGGATCACTTGCTTCAACATCCAAAGTAATTGTTTCACCTTCATCAACTTCAATGTCTTCAAGGTTTTCAATAACTGGAGCTACATTTAATTTTTCTACAACGACACGAACAGGAACAATAGTTACTGCATCACCGTCACTGACTTCTGCTTCGAGTTCATAGTTTCCAGCATCTCCACGAGCAGTCTCCCATACTCCATCATCATCAAAGAGAATAGGGTAGGAAATGGAAACCGTATCGCCATCCGGATCGTTTGCATCAATGTTCAAGAATACAAAGTCCCCTTCAACTACAGTAATTTGATCCAAAGATTCTACTACTGGAGCTCTGTTTACATCTGCTATCATAAGTGTAATAGTTTTTGTGGTTTGTCTATTTCCATCATCTGCAGTAATAGTTATTTCATATTCACCAGCAGCGTCGTACTCAGCTTGACCACGTAAAGAATCAAGATAACCATCAACAGCAAAAATAACTTCGTCGCCTTCATTGTCATAAATAGTACAAGGAACTTCAAAGAACTCTCCTTCATTGACACTGAATCTATCAGGACAATCAATTACAGGTCCTTTATTAGACGGGTTTACAATTACCCGTGCTGTTTCAGTTGTTGAGAGAATACTGTCACTTGCAGTCACATCAATAAGGTAGGTTCCCTCATCGCCGTCTTCAGTTGCCCATTTTCCTAAGGAGTTAAATGGATCTTCATAGGAATATCGAATAACATCGCCGTCCGGATCCTGTGCCGCTAAAAAAGAAAGGTCAGCAGTTTCACCTTCAACAACAGTAATTGTTGTGATTACTCCTGAGAAATCCTCTTCAGACTGTTCTTCTGCAGGTTGCTCTTCTTCAGACTCTAAGTCTTGCGTTGTGTCATTCTGCTCTGCAGTCACAGGTTCTTCTGTGAAAGAGAAAGTATCATTAAGTACGATTACCGGAGTCTCATTTGTTGTATTTGGAAAATACTGATTAAGAGAACATGCGCTTAATCCTATGAGTAACACCAGTACTATTGCTAAAAGTATTTTTTTCATCTAAACCACCCTACATACCACTTGTAAGCTATTACCTAAGACGGGACGGGACCTATATAATATTTTCTATTCGCCAGTGAAGACTCTTTGTTCCCATCCTCAAATACACAAAGTATATAAATAAGATATCAGTATACATATTTGTATATCTGTAGGTGATACTATGTGTGAATTTTATCTCAAAGGAAAATGTTTTCATCCAAAACGAGTCGCAAGAGGCGAGATAGCAAGTACCTGTGAAGCGCACACCTGCAACGACTGCACCTCATCTAGCTGGAAAGCAAATAAGGTTAAAGAACAACTTCTCAAATTTAAAGAACTTATAGAATTAAGCGGTGGAAAACTGCCAAATCTACGAAGTATAGAAACGCAAGCAGAAACGATGACTCGACTCTTCGATCAAGAAAATCTTCCAACACCACACAGTATCGAATAAAACGAGTTACTTTACCACCACATAGGCGTGCGGAGTGCACTTACAGTAGCACACAAAAAACAGAAAGAAAAAAAGAATTCTTGAACTAAAAAGTATTATTCACTTTGTCAATGCCAGATTCCACCATAGGCGTGCGGAGTGCACTTACAGTAGCACACAAAAAACAGAAAGAAAAAAAGAATTCTTGAACTAAAACGTATTATTCACTTTGTCAATTAAAGTTGCAATTTCCATTCCTTTCTTAGTCAGAATAAGTACTTTCAATCGACCACGTTTTTCAAAGGTAACAAGACCTGCGGCTTGCATATCTTGAAGCACTTTTACGACATGACTATAGGTACAATCGACTTGTTTTGCTAAACTTGAAGCATAAACTTCGCCACTTTTTCGAAGAAGATGAATCAGCATCAATGCCGGTTTTTCTCTGAAGAATACATTAAAGATTTTTTTCGGTTTTACCATTTTTACCTAACTTTTATGGAAAAATGTTAAAGTCCTGTTAGGATTTTACCATTTTCATCATTTAAAATTGCGGAGTCCTTTGAGGGAGCCTACTATTTTCACTCATTATATATGAAAATGCTTACATTTCCCTAAGGAATATACAAGCACATACCACGCCAAATCGTTTGCAATATACATATCGCAATCTATATATCGGAAACACAATTTCCTTTATAAGAGTTTTGTTTAGAGAAGCTCACTACTGCCACCACCCCAACCAATAGTCACTACAAAGACATCATATAAAAAGCTTTTGATTGGAACAAATTAAAAATACCCTCACCGGGATTTGTTGCGAAAACGAAACGTTTTCGAGACCCTAGAAAATAACTTTATTTTCTGGGCCCAAATAATGAATTATTTAGGGCATCTCGGAAATTTTCTAAATTTCCTCAATGAACCCAGGTTCAAATCCATTCTAAAAAATACCCTCGCCGGGATTTGAACCCGGGTTACTGGCTCTTTACAAGAAAAACCTTACCGCAAGCCAGCGTCATGTCCAGACTAGACCACAAGGGTGTGATGCTAAGAGAGAAAATTCAATTTATAAAATTATAGTAAATGATCATCAAGCGTAGAAGGTTTTTCCGGTTTCACAAAATATCGACTGGCTAACAAACTCGTGCCAGCAAGAACAAGTACTGCCGAGGCATAAAATAAGGGTTGTTCATCCCACACAGGTTCCCCTTCATGACGATAATGAATCTGACTTAAAGAATACACAACACCAGTAATACCTGTCGCAATAGGATAATATAATTTATTCATAAAAAGAAGAAAATAAAAAGGAAATAAAAATGTTTACAACATATCTGAGCCTAGCTCACCACTGCCACGGTAAATTTCTGCAAAACTTGGCGTCACCACAATATAATCGTCACCAAAACCTGCAATATCGCCATCAATAGCTTCACAAGTCTTTTTCAATTTATTGATTGCCCGTTTAAGCTCAAGAAGATCTTTATCTTTAAGTGGTTTGATATTAATTAACGCAACCGTATAACTCTGTCGCATAACATCTAAAATATCTTTCACGTCGTTGAAGTCCTCAATAACAAAAGGTCGAACAATTACTTTTTGTTCTGGTTCTTTGCCTGAAGACGTGTCTAATTCTACGTACTCATCCTCGGAGACCATTTGGTCTGCCTCATCAAAAGCACTGCTTTTTTTTCCTGAAAAGAATCGTCTTATCATCCTATATGTTCCTCACACTAATAATCAGTATTCGTAATTTTATAAAGTTTATTGTTTCAATTCTTGCGCTCAATATGCTCAATCTCTTTTTTTGCTACCGCAATTAAGTCATGGACTTGTTTACTAAGCTCCGCGAAATGAGTTTTTAGCACATTCGGATTATGCGCATGCTCCTTACTAATCTCAACAGGAGTACTATTTAATACAGGTGAAAATGTGACCTGAGAGAGATGAGCATGCATGTGCTCTAAAGTAGATTTCAAAGATGTTATAACTCCTAATTGAGAACCATTGCCCAAATTATTATGAGCATGCTGCAATTCACTTTCTCTACTTGCAATGTAATTCATTTCAGGAACTATAAAGGCGTTTTTAAATTTAACAAAATCATCATAATGACCGAAATTCCCTTGAGAATAGGCGTTTTTCGAGCCAAGCCAAGATAAAAAATTATTCAAATAGGCTCGTAATTCATGAGAGCTCGTAACTACTTTATGTGCCCCGGATTTGAGTAAATACTCATCAGCCTGAACTCTTGCAGCTTTAGATTTCTTCTTGGAAAGTTCTTCCTGTTCATATTTAATATCTTGATCCAAGGTTTTTTGCATATCATTTAATAAGTGTTTGAGTGCAGTCTCATGCTCTTCAATACGAGAAACATGTTGCTGCATTTGTTGTTCTAAGTGAAACACATCGCCACTCTGTTGCCTACCATGCTCAATAAGTGAACGTAAATGATCAAGTTGCTTGTGCGCTTCAACAAAATCTTGCGTCATAATAGCGTCCCGCGTAGCAGAAGCTGCTGCTTGCTTGGAATCATAGCCGTACTGTGCAAGCTGTTCCATATGTTTCTCAACTTGATCTTCAAGGTTTTTTAAGGCGATAGCAGCAGAGCGAACTTCCACCATATGACGGTGTACATCCGTGCCTTTTTTGAGTACTCGCTGTGCAAGCTCTTCAATTTTATGATCGCCAGTAATCTCTGAAAAATCATGAGCGTGTTTCATATGTCGTTCAAGAATTTTTTTAAGATGCTGTTCTTCAGTCATCTCAGCCTTTTCATCCTTAAACGCATAAGCCAAATTCTTTCTAATATCTTCAATAAGAGCCCTTGCTTTCTTTGTATCCACACGGTCATGAGAAAGTTTTGTTATTAAACCACCAAGATCACGAGTAAGTGCTTGCACATAGCCATGTACATGATTTTGTTCGTTTCGTTCTGCAGCACCAGCAGCTTTTCGAAGCAAGTCTGCTAAGTGATCAACTGCTTGCAATTCATCACCGTACAATTTGTTCATATCATTAAGGTTTTGTTCGAGCTTAGATAAGTCAGTTTCTGTTTTATTGTATAATTTGTCATCGAGACGCATCTCATGCAAAAGACGATTATAGTCTTTTTTCTCTTTTTTATAATCAATTTTTGACTGGATAAAATTTGCTCGTTCCGCGTTCATCTCTTTTGCAACAGAATAATGACTCTTTCTGTTGAGGTTGAGAAAAATAATAAACATAAATACTACTGCCAAAATGAATACGAGAATAAGAAATACCGTGCTAAAGCCAAGAACTGCATCAAAGACGGATTGCTGAATAACTGCAATAGTACCTATACCTAAAGCAACCCAACGAGCGTATCTGTCCGTATCGTCGCCACGAAAAATAGTAATTTTTGAAAGATAGAACATAAGTCCAAAGACAACGAAGAATAAACCAATCACCGGCGTAATTGCAATAGCGCCAGCAACAAGGGCAGCAGCACTTAATTGAGGAAATCCTTGGAATCCATTCACAAAAAGCTGAAACCTATCAGCTACTGTAGCAGCAAAAACTGCAGGAAAAGCAAGTAACGCTGCCGTAATAATTCCTAGAATTTTCTTATTCATTCACACACCCAAATCTGATTTCTCAGATGCCAACTACCTCGCGAAAGTGTTGACTAAATCTTATTGGAGAACTAGACTTTTTAAAACTACCGCTTTTCTCGTCTTAAACCGACTAAATCAAGCAGTAGAGAGCTGTCAAGAAGTATCCGGCAAGTTATAAACCAAGACTTTCAAGAACTTTTTCTTTATCAAAAGGAACAAGATCATCATAAGTTTGTCCCACACCTAAGTAAAGAATAGGTTTTTTGGTAACAAAACTCACTGAAATAGCTGCACCGCCTTTCTCGTCAATATCAGCCTTGGAAAGAATAAGCCCATCGATGCCTACCGCGTCATTAAATGCCACTGCTTGCTCGACACAATCATTGCCAGTGATTGCTTCGCCAATAAACAACGTCAAATCAGGTTTGTTGATGCGAACAACTTTTTTGAGTTCATCCATCAAATTGCTGTTTGATTGCAATCTCCCTGCAGTATCAATAAGAACAACATCCAATTTTTTAGCAGTTGCATGTTTTACTGCATCAAAAGCAACTGCAGCAGGATCTGCATTATAATCATGCTTAATAAGTTTGACACCAAGCTTAGTTGTGTGTTCTTCCAACTGTTGAATTGCTGCAGCACGAAAAGTATCGGCCGCTGCAACAACAAGAGATTTATTATTATTTTGAAATAATTTGATAAGTTTGGCAAGAGTTGTTGTTTTTCCACTTCCATTCACTCCAACAATACAAATAACCAGTGGTTGTTTTTCCTTTGTCTTTTCTATAAGGTCAAACGTTTCACAATCAAGCACGTCAGCTAAAGAATCTTTTAAGGTATCAAGCATGATTTGTTCAACACTTCTGCGTGAGACGTTTTCTTGCGTTAAGGCTACGTGCAAATCTTGTTTTATTTTATCAATAACTTCGACAGCCACACCATTCTCCAGAAGTGCAAGTTCAAATTCCCAAAATAATTCTTCAAAAGCCTCATCATCAAGCTTGAATTTCACAATTCGTTCTTTGAGCTTACCAAAGAAACCTTTCTTTTTTTTGGTTGCGTCTTTGAGATCGCCTTCAAATAAATCTTCACGAGCAACAGTTTTTACAGGCACAGCAACAAGATCTTCAGTTTCTTCAACATCATCTTCAATAGCTTCTTCAATTAACTCTTCGGGCCCGGAAGTAATTTCTTGCTCTTCAGCTGCATTATCTTCTACATTTTTTGGTTCAAATTCTTTTGTAATAGAAGCTGGAGTTTTAATCTTCAGTTCTTCATCAGGTTCATCTTTAAGTTCTTCTTCTATAAGTGCTTCAGGCGCATCATCAATACTGATCGGATCATCAGTTTGTGCAACTACTTTTTCAGTAGCCATAAGTTCTTCAGAAAGTGTTGGTTCAGGA
>CAZHNR010000022.1:1694-15613 GCA_964534065.1 uncultured Methanosarcinales archaeon | reverse complement strand
ATAGTTTTATTGTCACTATTCCAACGGCAGTCGGTCCACTCCGTATGTATGCCCATGGAAGGAATAAGAAAAAATTCAATGAAGGGGATGTAGCTCCTGCA
Organism: uncultured Methanosarcinales archaeon; assembly: GCA_964534065.1. Taxonomy (GTDB): domain Archaea; phylum Nanobdellota; class Nanobdellia; order Woesearchaeales; family SKGA01; genus SKGA01. Next base: position 15,512 of record CAZHNR010000022.1, on the reverse strand, counting down.
CTCCTTAAATCAAAAAATCTCGATTTGCCTTGTTTGTTCTTGCACACTGGTGAGTTTACCAAAAAATCTTTACAAATTATTAAAAAAGAGTACAAAGGAATTATTCTTAAAGAAGTGAAGGTGTAATGGTTACTGTTCTTTTTGTTTGTACAGGAAACACGTTTCGCAGTGCAAGTGCCGAGTATCTCTTACGCGCCCACGCATCCAAAGAAGGTGATTTGACATTAACTGTTTTTTCTGCTGGTACAAAAGGTAATCCTCTTGGTTCTTTTGAAGAAACCTATACTCGACTAGATTATTATGGTGTAGATATGCGTCCACACAAATTTCAAGTACTGACGCAGGAGCATTTTGACAAGGCAGATATTGTTATTTGTTTTGCAAAACACCACCAACAATACATTAAACAAACATTTGGTTTCGATTCTTTCTTGTTTAATACGATTGCTATTGGAGAATCTACTGACTTACAAGATGACGGCGAAGCCCATATTTGGCAGGGAGATCCAAGGTTTGAAGCCTTCGTAAAACGAACTGTTGATATGATTGCAAAACGCATTCCGGCTGTTTACGATTTTGTTATAAACCAGTAAGTATATAATGCAGTTTTCATCTTCTTCTTTCTATGACGAGACTCGTGTTTTTAGGAACTGCAGGCATGGTGCCGACAAAGGAGCGAAATGTACAATCGCTCTATCTTGAACACGAGGGTGAAGGAATCCTTCTTGATTGCGGTGAAGGTACGCAACGACAATTGTCACTCGCAGGACTTTCAGCGCAAAAAATCTCAACTATTCTTATTAGTCATTGGCATGGAGATCATGTTGGCGGTCTGTTAAGCTTATTACAAACTATAGGAAATTTTGCAAGTGAAGAGAAAACTTTACAACTCTTCGGTCCAGTTGGAACAAAAGAGTATTTCTCACATTTAACACGTTCCTGCGCATTTGATACACCTATTACTGTGCACATTACAGAACTTAGTTTTACTACACTCACGACTTTTTATGAAACTGAAGATTACGCACTTCAAGCAATTCAACTTGAGCACTCCATTCCTTGCCTTGGATATCGGTTTGAGAAAAAAGCTTGGCGAACTATAGAGAAAGACAAACTTCCTCCTGGTCTCAAAGGTCCAGATATTGGACGGTTACAAAAAGGAGAAACCGTACAGCACGGCGAACAGGAAATTCACCCTGAAGATATTTCCACTGTGGTTCCTGCAAAAGGCATTTCTTTTATTTTTGACACAGAACTTTGCGCTGCATGCGAAGAGCTTGCAAAAAACACGCACACTTTGGTAAGTGAGGCTGTGTATACGCACGACCTCTTGCATAAAGCAAAACAATATCAGCACCTCACTGCGTACCAAGTAGCGCAGTTAGCTTCTCGTATGCACGTACAGCAACTTATTCTTACTCATTTCTCACAACGTTATAAGGAAACACTTCCTTTAGAGCAAGATGCTAAACGCGCGTTTACTAATGTAATTTGTGCTCAAGATTTTTTAGAAATACAATTTGATTTTTGAGAAGAATTAAAGAAAAGAGCCACACTTACCGTGCAGCCAAACGAATATCATCTGCTTTTACTGTCTTTCGACCAGCGTGAGCGGAGAGTCGGGTTGCTTCTTCACCGATTTCCATAGCAATATTTTCAAGTACTTGTAAGAGAGCCACTTTCGCCTCTTCAGAAACTCGATGTGCACCACTATTTTTTAGAATTCGTTCCATTGCCGCTAAAGGGATTACATGTTTCATTTTTATTACCTCAAAAGGTTATTAAGCGAGAAATTGACTTTTTTCTCACATTCTAAGCTATTTTTGGTTTCTTTTGTATATAAATCTTTGTAAAAATCCTTTTCACTGGTCAACTCGTAAAAATCTTTTTAAATTCAATTTATTCTAAGTAAGTATGTCCAAACGAAAAGGCTCCAATGCAGAACGAGATTTACTTAAAGCATTCTGGGAGCGAGGTTGGGCTGCCATGCGTGCAGCAGGCTCTGGTTCAACAACCTTTCCTTGCCCTGATATTATTGTCGGAAGAAATGGACGTCGACTTGTAATAGAGTGCAAAATTACGAAAGATCAACGTAAGTATTTTACTGAGCAAGAAATACGGGAATTACGCTATTTCGCTTCTATGTTCGGTGCAGAAAGTTGGGTTGCCGTAAAATTCTCAGGACACGCATGGCATTTCTTTACTTTAGATGATTTAATTGCGACAAAGACTCAATTTGTTATTACGTCTAAAGATATTGAGACGAAAGGATTTAGTATCGAAGAAGTGATTGTATAATAAAATAAAAAAATAGGTATTCATCCTTGTTAAAATATTAAAATTTTTACAAGTGGATAGAGTTTTACTCTATTCGTCTTCTTCGTGTTTGTAAGAAGGGATTGCAGTTTTTGAAATGATCATAATGTCACCAATAGATTTGACTAATTGATGCGGTACGATAACTCCTTTCGCACTTCCTAAAACTCGATTAAGAAAAGAATTTTTTGTAGCTCTGACTTTCCAGCCAAAAATTTTTGTTTGTGTAAGGATTGATTCTTCAACATCGCCAAAATAATCACCCGCATCGGTAAAAACGCGCATGTCGTAGGTTTCGCTGATTTGTTTCATCTTAAGCATGTTATATCACCCAGACCTATTAAGTGTCTACTAGATAGACCTTATTCTTATTTAAAAAGTTTTCTATTAATTCTGCTTTTTAGCTGCCGATACATTTAAATACTCTCCATCCCCAAACAGGTTTATATTTTGCGCAAGCAAAAAAGAGGTGAATACATATATGGCAGCAGATACCGTAATTTTAGGAATTATCATTGGTACTTTAGCAGCAATTGTATACAGTTTACGTGTTCTTATTCTTCTTGAACGACGAATTGCTCGAATGGATCTTAACATTGAATCCCTGACGAGAAAAGTTTTAAGTGAAGAATTACGGATTGAACAACAAGAACTTGCAATTGTTCGTAAATTGAATCAATCCCGTCCTGCTAAGAAAGCTCCTGCGAAGAAAAAAACTTCCTCAAAGAAGTCCGCAAAAAAATCTTCAAAGAAAGCAACTAGCAAGAAGAAATCAAGTAAAAAACGAAAATAAGGGTCTATACTCGTAAGGTATAAAAACCCATCTTTTTTCTTTTCTTTTCATGAAACGTAAAACTGCACATGCAGTCTTTGGTATTATTCTCTTATTGGTGCTTAGCCTTCATACTTTCTTGACGCTAAGTTCTCCAGTAACACCTTATGATGCTCATTTTCTCTTCCGTGAAGTTGAAGCTATAGCAGAAACTCAACTTCCTTTCACAAACGATACCTTAAGTTACCAAGGTAGATCTCATATTTTTTCTTTACTTTTCCCCTACCTTGCTACTATTCTTTACTTAGTGCTTGGACAAAGCTTCCTGTTATTTAGCTTACAAGTTCTTCTGGTAGGACTACTTTTTGTTGTTACTTATAGAGCCACACAAACCTTGTATGAACGAAGATGGATATCATTAGTCTTAGCAGGCTTACTGGCAACCAACACTGTACTCTTTGCGTTCTTTCGCCAAGCTGCAAATCCTACTCATCTGTTTTTCATATTTTATTTACTTGCCCTTGTTGCTTTCTTCAAACTTCCTGAAAAACAAGCGAGTAGTTTGTTTGCTGTATTTGTTGTGCTGGCGACATTAACCAGTCCGTTTATTTTACTTTTGGCTCTAGCTATTTTAGTCTATTTACTTCTCTTGTATTTAGAACGTATGCAACAACGGCCCGTTGAACTGGAAACGCTTGGTTTTTCAGTAGTGTTTATTGTTTGGTACCACTTACTCATATACAAAGATATACTTGCAATATTTGGAACTCAAGCATTGTGGCAAAGTATTCCTACACAGCTTCTTTCTACTTTTTTTCAAGCATTAACACTCCCTTTATTTATACAATTGATAGGGCTTATTCCTTTACTTCTGGGTATGTATGCAATGTATGAAGGTCTATTTATTCGACGAAAACGCTCAGTTCTTTTTCTTATCTCTTTGACACTTGTCTGTGCAGTACTGCTTTTGTTAGGTTTTCTTCCTATCACTGAAGGACTTGCATTTACTGCGCTCCATTTCATCCTTCTTTCTGGATACGGCCTCCAACGAATTATAACTTTCTTTACGAAAACAAAAATACCTCGAGCAAGGCAATGGTTAGCTGTGAGTACCGTATCTCTTTCCTTTCTTCTTTTCATTCCCTTACTTCTTTCTCTGCAACAAGTTGAAGGCGTAACTCCTGAAGAAGCCGACTTTCTTTCCTCGCTTTCTCTTGAGGATGCTACAATACTCGCTTCCCTTGAGGAAGGACATGCAATAGCCTATTATACTAACCAGAAAAATTTTTATGATACTTCCTTCATCCTTGCACCTAATGCACAGGAAAGATTTTTAGATGCACGGAAAGTGTTTCAATCTAAGTCTTTAGTTGCTATTATAGAACTTACGGATTATTATGATATTACACATATATATGTGAGTCCATACACAAGAAATCAATACGATACAGACATCTTTTTCTTTGAAACTGATGACTGTTTCGAGCCTGTCCAAATAGAAGGGCAACGAATACTCTACGAAGTAACATGTTCACGAAAATAACCAAAGAAACATTGATATATATTGCAAGCATTATTGTAGTATTGGGACTCTTATTACTCATTCCGCAACTTCGAATTGAACAAGGTCTTCCTGCAGCTTTCTTACAAGAAACTTATGCTTCTCTTAATGAGGCAGCACAGCCGCAAACATTTTTTCATTATGGTCTTGCAAGAATATTAGCTTCACCTCTCAACTCTTTGTTACTCACACTTCTCCCTCTATTACTTGCACTTGGTTCACTCACGCTTCTCTTTAGTCACGTAACCTATAAACAAGAACAAGCGAGTTTGTCATTTCTTACTGGCGTACTCGTTGCATTAACTCCTGCTTTTCTTGCCGCACATTTAAGTATAAGTTTCTCAAGTATACTTCTCTTCTGTATTCTGCTTACTACCTACTTGTATAGAAGAGGTACTCGTTGGTATTTACTCACTCTTCCTTTTCTTTACTTATTTGATCCAATAACAGGTGTGGTGCTTTCACTTATTCTCGCTTGGCATAGTTATGCACGAACAAAAAGTTTCCCTTACTTACATAGTATTCTTTCTCTGCTACTTTTGATTGCGGCAGTTTTTATGCCTGTTACACTTTACGCAACTCAATCTACTGCATTCATTACTTCAGCCAATCAAGTATTCTCATTTTTCGGTGCAATCTCAGGATACACACTTACGTTACTCCTCCTTGGAGTTACCGGTCTTGCGTTCCTATTTTATCAAAAAAAACAGTCCTTATTCACTTGGATAAGTATTATTGGAGTAGTCTTTGCAGCATTTTACACTCCTCTAAGACTCGTGGGGATAGTTCTTTTAGCAACGTACAGTGCTCAAACATTTTTTATGCTTGTCAACCGAAAATTCAGTAATAAAGAATTAGGTCAATATATCCTTCTTCTTTTTGTCTGTATATTTTTCTTTTCTTCAGTCACGTTTATCAAAGACGCACTTACTGCTGAACCAACTGTAGAGCAAGTAGAAGTATATTCTTGGTTAGAACGAGCCCCTATTTCAGGAGGATTTCTTATTCATCCTAGCCAAACAGAGTACACGAGATATTTCTCAGGTCGAGAATTTTATGAAGCAAGTGACTCTGAACTTCTTGAACTCTTTGAGACGCGGGATTCGCAAGAATTTATTGACTTTTTGCAGGCACAAAATATTTCCTTTATTGTTGTAGAACCAAACTTACGAGCCTATCTGCAAAAAGATAATGATGGGATACTTTTTATCCTAAAAAATAATGACGCATTTCAAGTAGTATATACCACTACAAATATGCAAGTGTATTATTTCGTACAGTAGTTACTTTTTCTTTAATGCCGCAAGAACTTTTTCTTCCATCGTTAATGGGGCTTTTTTTGTACTTGTGAATTCTTCAACAGAACCTGTCTTCATACTCATGTCTTCAAGGAGTCTGATATGGAAAAACTTTTGTAGCTTTCTTGCAAGCTTGAAATTTGGCTTCGTGTGACCTGACTCGACATTATGAAGTAAAGATTCTTTTTCGCTGATTTTTTTTGCGAGTTCAGCTTGCGTCATTTTTTTACTTTCACGCGCATGTTTGATGCGCTTAGAATAATCATCAACAACTGCCAAATTTTCATCCGGATTACTTCGCGTGTAGGTTGGCCTGGAGAAATTATTTTGTTTAGGGGTCGTCAGTTCCGTTCCGAACTGAGCACAGGTAGCACATACCGTCATAGTTGTTCCTTCAACTTTTACTTGTTTAGCAACAATGTCTTTTTTCCCGCACATATCACAATCAGTCATTTTTTTACTTGAGCCATTACCACGAGAGATAATGTCTGTTTTCCTCCAAAAAGCATATAGGTATTGGTGATTTTGAATTGATGTTTAGTTGCGAACTCTTCAATATGTTCGGGGTGATGCATGAGTAGCCCCATGGTTCCTTTCGGCTTGAGAATATGGCGAGCCTGATAAAATAACTCATCATACACTTTTTTAATTTGTTTTACTGCATTATTTCTCTTACTTATTTGCGGAGGTTTAGATACGATACAATCAACAGAATTTTCGTCAAACTTAGCATCAATCCAATCGGTAGCAACTTTAGAACACATGATTTGTTCATGCATACCGGAGAGTTTAATATTTTTTTTAGCTTGTAGCATGACTTTTAATTGTGGTTCAAAAGCAAATACATTTTCCTTTTTCTCTGCAACTATTTCCTTTAATTCTTTCTCTACAGATTCAAAAGCATCTTTTAATACAGGATTGTACAACCCAAGAAATTTTCTTTCAAAAAGAAACGGTGAACTTCCCGTTTGCCATAAAGCAGTTTCTATGGGGATGGTTGCACAGTCACAAAAAGGATCAAGAACAACGCTCTTCTTTTTCACACCAGAAAGTCTTGCACTGCTGTAGGCTACAACGCCGTTGACGGAAGCAGGATGAGAGAAAATTTTATATGAACGTCTAGCGAGGTCATCGCCAATACAATCAATACCGAAGAGTACTTCAGTTGGAGTAATCACTACCAATAACGGAAGATCTCGTGTTTGCATATCTACAGCTAATTTTCCTTCAAGAAATGCATGGGTTGCTCCTCCGATTTGCTGCGCAATATCTACAGAAGACATCTTAGATTCTGGATTACTCAGCTCCATATCGTGTTTTATTGCTTTTACTCGAAAGCTTCTTGCCTGTGTAATAAATTGCTGCAGTTCAGGCATAACTAACGTCTGGTTTCTTAGTTGCTGTTCTAACTCTTCTAATGTATTCGTTCTTGCCAGTAAAATACCTATGCGATGCGCACTCTGAGCTTGATAGCAGAGACGAGCAGCTGCTTGGGCTGAAGAGTCTTTTAGCTCACACCAATTCTGGTGATTAACTGCTTGTTTACCTGTGAGTGTCTGTATGTCTTCATGACAGATAGCGACAGTTTCTTTTTGGCAGAGAACAAATATATTCATATAGAAATCACGAAGAAAATGACGTTTATTAATCTTTCTTAGACACATATAAATACTTTCCTCTACTTTTTTGCTTGCATGAAGCACGATTTGGACCTCGGTCAACATTTCATGACGGATGAGCGATATCTTGATATGCTTGTATCTCTTTTGAGTAATTCCCTAGATGATGCCATCCTGGAGATTGGTCCGGGGACTGGCAACCTAAGTAAAAAGCTCGTGCATAAAACAAACAGATTAATTTGCGTGGAGAAGGACACTCGATTTTCTCCCGTGTCAGGAGTTGCAGAATTTATCGCTGCAGATGTTTTGGATGTTTTGGACTCTCTTGATGTACAGTATGTTGTAGGAAATATTCCGTATCATATTAGTGAGCCGCTTATGTACAAATTACTTTTGTTGGCACCGAAACAAATACTGTTGGTAACAGGTTCTCGTTTTGCACAGATTCTCCAAGAAGAGAGCATACTTGGACTGTATGTCAGAAACCAGTATGAAGTTATTCTCCATACGCGTATTCCTCCCGCTGCCTTTCACCCTCCTCCTCGGGTAGAAAGTGCTTTAATTGAACTGCGAGCCATTCCTGTGAAAAACACTCTTTTGGCAACTTCTTTGCACTACTCATCTTCAACGGTGAAGAATGCACTTATCAAACTCATGGCAGGAAAAATGACAAAAAATGATGTGCGTAGCTTCCTCTCGCAAAAAAATATCTCTTTTGGTGCAACTTCTTTGTACGCTCTTTGCACTGAAGAATTTCGTAGTTTCAAAAATATTCTCGATGAGCTACGTAAGTTTTAAAACCGTGTATACATTCCCTGTACTCTATTTGCAAATCTTGTTCCTATGATGAGGTTATTCCCGTCTGATTTATGATGAAAACTATTGACCTGAGGAACTCTTTTATAATGACACAACTTTTATAAGCTTCTTTTCCCTCAATTAAGCGGTGTCTGCATGAACATAAGTTTTTTTGAACTAGAAAATTTTGAAAAAGAGTATTATACAAAACAATTGAAAGGTCATACGCTTCGCTTTGATCCTCGACCACTCAGTCCTCGCCGAGTACAGAAGCATAAAGATGCAGAAGTTATTGTTGTTTTCATTTTTTCTCAGATTACTGAGCAAGTACTTGACAAATTTCCAAAGTTAAAGTGTATTTGTACTATGTCCACAGGATATGATCATATTGATATTGCCGCCGCAAAAAAGAGAGGAATTCGCGTTTGTAGCGTTCCAGCCTATGGTCAGAATACTGTAGCTGAACACGCTTTTGGTCTTTTGCAGGCACTCAATCGTAATATTATTCCAGCTGTCCAACGAACTCGACAATGTGACTTTGATTACAAAGGATTATTGGGTGTAGACCTTGCAGGGAAAACTTTAGGCATTATTGGAACAGGAAAAATAGGTCAGTATATGATACGCTACGCCAAAGCATTCGGTATGCAAGTTATTGCTTACGATGCCTATAAAAATCCAACGCTTGCAAAAGATTTGGACTTTCGTTACGTGACACTTCCTGCTTTGTGTAAACAAGCAGATTTTATTACCTTACATGTTCCTCTACTTCCTGAAACACATCATCTGTTAGGAAAAGAAGAATTTGCGCTTATGAAACCAAGCGTACAAATCATTAATACAAGTAGAGGTCCTTTAGTACATACAAAGGAATTAATTAAAGCGTTAGACAAGAAAAAAATTCGTGGGGCTGCCCTTGATGTTTTGGAACTTGAAAATGATCTCAAACAGGAAACTCGTTTAGCTACTGCATTATCTGCTGACAATGAACGAATGTGCCAACTTGTAGAGAATCATAATTTGATTGGTAGAGATAATGTTATTATTACTCCTCATTTAGCGTTTTACACGGAAGAAGCTGTACGGCGAATCATGGATACTACGATAAAAAATATCAAAGGTCATAGTAAGAATAGATACTTTAATAAAATAGTATAAACTTAGCAACTCCATGAAACAAAAGCCATTTCAAGATTCTTTTTTCACGCCTCGATCAGTTTTGGTCATGAGTATTGTCATCGTAGGTCTTGTCTTTGTTGGTCTCCTCATCTTCGGTTCTCCTGAAGAGGTTACCGTTGAGGATGAACAACTCGTGGAAGTATTGCAAGCCGTTGCTGAAGAAGAAGCACCTGCGCCAGTTGTCACTGCAAAAGTCATGAAGGCGGATGCGTGGTGTGAAGATTATTCTTTTAAGCAAGGTGATGTGCTTGAACTTGATGATAAGACAGTGCAGGTAAATCGGATTGGTAGAAATGGAGTTCTTGTTTCAGTCAACGATGAAGAATTTATGATTTCTGAAAGCGACAATGAACGAGTAGATGGTTTTCTTGTTGAACTTGCAGAAAATGACATTCTTTATTTTGCAGCCGATGATGCTGACAATACTGTGCTGTTGCGTCTTGGATGTCAAAAAGCATCGGAAGATCCTAATGACAAATATGTGCGAGAAAAAGGCGAAGCAATTTGCGAACAACTTTATACTACCTGTCAAAGTTCATTTGATATTGAGGAATAATTATGGCAACTTTTCTTGACTTTATGATTTTAAATAATTCTTTACTACAATGGTTTCTTTTTATCGGCATACTTCTTGTCGCTATTGTTGGCACCCGAATACTGTATTGGCTTTTCTCAAAAGTTCTTACATTTCTTGTCCGTAAAACAAAAACTCAACTTGATGACCTTTTAGTAGATGCTTTGCGTAGACCTGTTCTTATTATTATGGTCCTTGCGGGTTTCGCGTATGGAAAACGTGCACTTGTGTTTGGCGACCAGGCTTTACTTATCTACAATCAAGTCGTTGAAGTAGGATTTATGATAGCGGTTACTTGGTTTATTGTGAGTTTTGTAGATGCACTCCTTGCAAATTATCTTTTGCCTTATGCGCAGCAAAGTTCAAGCAAGCTTGATGATACACTTTTTCCTCTGGTAAAAGGTCTGGTAAATTTTGCACTCTATGCTATCGCAATTATATTTATTATTCAATATCTAGGATATGAAGTTACTGGTCTCCTTGCGGGTTTAGGTATTGGTGGACTTGCTTTTGCCTTGGCAGCACAAGATGTTCTTAGTAACTTTTTTGGCGGGGCAGCAGTTATCACTGATAAGCCCTTTAAAGTAGGTGACCGAATTCTTCTTTCAGGCAATGATGGATTTGTTAGACAAATTGGTATGCGCTCCACGACTATTGAGACCTTTGACGGTACCATGATTGTTGTACCGAATAGTACGGTAGCTTCTTCAGTTGTTGAAAATATTAGCGCAGAACGAGCACGAAGAGTAAAAGTTATTTTAGGAGTTGAATATGGAACCTCAACAAAGAAGATGATGATGGCTAAGGAACTTCTCACACAAATCGTACTTGATGACAAATGTACTGAAGACCGTTCTCTTGTTCATTTCACTGCATTTGGTCCAAGTAGTCTTGACATTCAACTTATTTATTGGATTAAAGATTTAGATAACATTCTTTCCACAAAAGATGCAATTAATTTTGCAATAAAAGATGCCTTTGAAAAGCACCGAATATCTTTTGCTTTCCCAAGCCAAACTGTTTATGTCAAAAAATAATGGCAGCTATTCTTCTTTCAAGAGTGGTAAACAACATTTATAAATGAACTTTGGCGCGTGTAACTGGTAAAAAACAGCTGGGAAAAAGAGGTGAGATACTTTTTCTCCTGTTTTTTCTCTCTATGTGAAAAGGTGTTAAAATTATGGACAAATCTACTGCTTTTATTCTTTGGTTCGATCAACTAGGTATCGAGGATGTTCCTTGTGTTGGAGGAAAAAATGCTTCTCTTGGTGAAATGTATGTGAATCTCACCAGCAAAGGTGTACGTGTACCTAATGGTTTTGCAATTACTGCATATGCGTATCATTACTTGCTTGAAAAAGCAGGTATTCGAGAAGAAATTAAACAAATTCTTTCTGACCTTGATACAACGAACATGCAAAACTTGGCCGAGCGAGGAAAGAAAGTTCGGGCTCTTATTCGAAACGCAGATTTTCCTCCTGAATTAGAGGAAGTTATTGTTGAAGCATACGGAAATATGTGCAAGCAGTATGGACCGCATACTGATGTTGCTGTACGAAGTAGTGCGACAGCTGAGGATCTTCCTGATGCAAGTTTTGCTGGCCAACAAGAAACTTATTTGAATGTTACAGGTCCTGAAGAACTTATCCAAGCATGTAAGAAATGTTTCGCAAGTCTTTTTACGAACCGAGCAATTAGTTACCGAGAAGATAAAAATTTTGATCACTTTAGTATTGGACTTTCTATTGGTGTACAAAAAATGGTACGTAGTGACAAAGCTTCAAGCGGTGTCATGTTCAGTATCGACACCGAAAGCGGTTTTCAAGATGCAATCTTTATTACTGGCGCTTATGGTTTAGGTGAGAATGTTGTGCAGGGAGCAGTAAACCCTGATGAATTTTATGTGTTTAAACCAACACTTCGTACTGGACACCGAAGTATTATTGAGAAAAGTATTGGTGCTAAGAAAATAAAAATGATCTATGATGAAGGAGGAAACAAACCAGTTAAAAATGTTGATGTACTCCCTCAAGATAGAAAACGATTCTGCATTACTGACGATGAAGTTATTGAACTTGCACGTTGGGCACAAATTATTGAAGATCATTACTCACACCAAGCAGGCCATTTCAAACCCATGGATATGGAATGGGCAAAAGACGGTATTACGGGCGAACTTTTCATAGTGCAAGCACGGCCAGAAACAGTACAAAGTCGAAAAGACGTCTCAAGTTTGAAAACCTATAATATGCAAACACAAGGTAAAGTGCTTGTGACTGGAAGAAGTGTCGGGCAACGTATAGGAAAAGGACCTGTTCGAGTTATTAAAGATGTACATAATATTAGCGAGTTTCAAAAAGGCGATGTACTTGTCACTGAAATGACAGACCCTGACTGGGAACCTATTATGAAAATTGCAAGTGCTATTGTGACTAACCGTGGTGGAAGAACTTGCCACGCAGCTATTATTTCTAGAGAATTAGGAATTCCTTGCGTTGTAGGAACTGAAAACGGTTCAGAACTTCTTAAAACAGGACAGCATGTTACAGTTGATTGCTCCAAAGGAGATGAAGGTTATGTCTATGACGGCGAACTTCCTTTTACGATTGATGAAACGAAACTTGATAGTTTGCCTGAAACGAAAACAAAAATTATGATGAATGTAGGTAATCCTGAACAAGCATTTAGTCATAGCTTTATTCCAAACAAAGGAGTAGGACTTGCAAGAGAAGAATTCATTTGGACCTCAAGCATAAAAATTCATCCGCTTGCTCTCGTGCACTACGATGAAATTACTGATCAAGAAGTCAAAGCACAAATTGATGAACTTACTATTGGTTACGCTGATAAAAAACATTACTGTGTGGAGAAACTAGCTCATGGTATTGCAAAAATTGCAGCTGCATTTTATCCTAAACCTGTAATCCTTCGACTTAGTGATTTTAAATCTAACGAGTATGCAGGTCTTATTGGAGGAACGGCGTACGAACCAAAAGAAGACAATCCTATGATTGGATGGAGAGGTGCAAGCAGATACTACCGAGGCAATTACCGCGAAGGCTTTGCACTGGAATGTCAAGCAATCCTGAAAGTCCGTGAAGAATTTGGGTTAACGAATTTAGAAATTATGATTCCGTTCTGTAGAACTCTTGGAGAAGCACATGATGTCCTTGATGAACTAGCAAGCCATGGCCTGCGAAAAGGGGAAAATGGTCTGCGAGTTATTCAGATGTGTGAAATCCCGAGTAATGTAATTCTTGCAGAAGAATTCCTTGATATTTTTGACGGCTTTAGTATTGGAAGTAACGACCTTACTCAGCTTACCTTAGGATTAGACCGAGACAGTGAAATTGTGAGTCATTTGTATGATGAACGAGATCCTGCAGTAAAAAAACTCATCCGACAAGTAGTTGAAGTAGCGAATCGAAAAGGAAAATACATAGGTATTTGCGGACAAGCACCTTCGGACTACGAAGATTTCGCAGAGTTCCTTGTTGAATGCGGAATTCAATCAATGAGTTTGAATCCTGATACAGTGATTAAGACCACACTCAAAATCGCAGAAAAAGAAAAACAATTAGGTATTCGATAAAAATGGTTAGAGTCGCAATTAATGGAGCTAAAAAAATGAACTTTTTTTATACCACTAATTCCAACCATATGAAGGTGAATGGTTTATGGTAAGAGTCGCAATTAATGGT
>CAZHNR010000022.1:0-1594 GCA_964534065.1 uncultured Methanosarcinales archaeon | reverse complement strand
CTTCGTGCAGGAATAAAACATTCTGACTTAGAGTTTGTTGCCTGTAATGATTTAACAGATAAAGAAACACTTGCGCATTTATTCAAATATGATTCTACTCATGGTACGTATGCCGGAGAGGTTTATGCAACAGAAAATGGTATTAGTATCGATGGAAAAGAGTTGCTTGTGTACGCGAAACGAAATCCTGAAGAACTTCCTTGGAAAGAACTCGGGATTGATATTGTGCTTGAGAGCACAGGGATATTTCGGGATAAAGAAGGAATGGAAAAACACATCAAAGCAGGAGCAAAAAAAGTACTTCTTTCAGCACCTGCAAAAGGTGAAGACGTAAAAACCATAGTTCTTGGAGTTAATGAGCACACCTATGATAAAGAAAAAGATTATCTGGTCAGCAATGCCAGCTGTACAACAAATTGTTTAGCACCTTTAGTAAAAGTCTTAGATGATAATTATGGCGTACGTCGAGGGTATATGACAACTGTACATGCCTATACTGGAGATCAGCGTCTCCAAGATGCACCGCACCGAGACTTGCGACGAGCAAGAGCAGCAGCTCATAATATTGTACCTACATCCACAGGTGCAGCAAAAGCAGTGGGACTTGTACTGCCACACTTAGCTGGCAAGCTAGACGGCATTGCAGTTCGCGTACCTGTCATTGATGGTTCTCTGACTGACTTTGTTGTGGAACTTGACAAAGAAGTTACTGCAGACCAAGTGAATGAGTTGATGAGAAATGTTTCGCAACACCATCTACAAGGTATTATTGAATTTCGCGAAGACGAACCAGTAAGCAGTGATATTATAGGCAATACGCACAGCAGTATTTTTGATAGCAAAATGACTAAATCAACAGGAAATTTATTAAAAGTATGTAGTTGGTATGATAACGAATGGGGGTACTCAAACAGAGCAGTGCAATTACTACTCTATATGTTTCAATAAACTATGGCAATTCAAATAGCACCATTATCAGGAAAAGTCCTTCTCGTAGGGATGTTTGGTTTTTTATTTTCTTTATTTGTTGTTATTCCTTTATCGCTAAACTTTGGCGTACTTCTAGCAGTCTTCTCATTCATTCTTATTATTGCTTCCATGATTAGTACAACGCACGGTCCTGTAGAAGAAGAACTCGCACTTGATGAACATCACAGTGAACGAGACGACCGTGTATATACACTTACCAAAAAAGAGTATGAAGTATGGTTAGCACATAAACAAGCTTTGCAGAAGAAATCGAAAACAAGTAAGAAAAAATGATGTTACGAAAGCGAATTATTTCTTATTTTTTTCTTTTAGCTGCAGTTCTTTCTATTCTTGACGGCGCATTCACACTTACGCAAGATATGCAAGTAATCAAATACGTACTGCTTATTCTTGCAGGTGTGGTAGTGGGTCTTTTACATAGTGAGAAAAAAACTGAACTCCTTCGTGCAGGAGCAGCCACACTTGTTGGCGCTATATTTCTCTGGCAAATATTTTCACTTTCACCCACAACAATACCTTTGCTTGCGATGGTGTTTAATTTTATGATATTCCTTGCATCTGTTGTGATAGCTGTAGGTTTGGAACAAGTGTTTTATTATCTTTC
>CAZHNR010000021.1:0-15812 GCA_964534065.1 uncultured Methanosarcinales archaeon | reverse complement strand
TTATCATACGTAATAGTTGAAAAGTCAGGTTCGCAAGTCGTAGCGTTTATCACCATAATATAACCATAGGTGCAAACACCATTGTAACGAATAATTTCTGTACTAGTTCTAAAGTAAATAAGAAAATCTCCGGATAATTGGAGTGTTGTTTTTTTCTGAGGATAACTTAATGCATCAAACTGAGAAAGTTTTGTGTCATTCACCCTATGGTTACTTGCAAAACCAGGAACCAATACGTCGCCGGAAGTCCAGTTTAAAGGGAAGCCAGGTTCAAGTAACTTAGCAGATAAATAATTATTCTCACGGTACAATTCTTCATAACTCGCATCAGGAACAATATCAATAATAAGAACTATTGCCACGGAAAGAATAATGAGAAAGAGAACAATACTTGATAGATAATCTAAAATAAATGCTTGTGCTCGCACGTTCATGAAAGCATCACCACATCATTCTTTTTTTCAATCTGCACAGTCCCGGACGAAATAGTCCCTTGCACATCAGGTATACGGTAGTAAAAAGTATTCCCTTCTAGCGAAAACTCAAGCAACATATCATTTCTGGTTTCATTGAGAATAGTAACACTGAAAGCTTTATTATTGAAAGTTGAAGGAACAACAATTGTGCGTTCATAGCCGTTTTGCACGGTCGCGGCTAAAATAATTTCTTGTTGAATACTCCTTGCAAAATCATCTAATTCTGCAAATGACTTCTCCGTAGTTTTTGAACTTGAAACCTGAAGCAAACCATACATAAGCACAATAAAAAAAGTCACACTAAATGCGACAAGAAATAAATATTCAATAGCGATTTGAGCTTTTTTCATCGTTCTGTAAAACTCACTCCTGTAGTTGTTGCTTGCACAGCAATTACATGCAAACCTGCAGTGGGACGGATGTAGCCTGTTATATTCATAGGGAAATCATAAAATATTGCATAATACTTACCAGCCAAAGACACGTTAAAAATAAGAGCAGAAGGTTCTACCGTCACTTCTTGAATCCCTCGAGGAAAGACCAGCTCCACAGTTTTTTGTGATGGTTCTCCAAGAAAATACACTTCTTTTGCTGCTTGCTCAAGTTCAAAAGCAATCTTATCCACCTGAGATTCTGAAATATCTGCTTCAAGGTAAGCGGATTGTGTTACAAAAAGAATGATTAAAGGAATAGTTAAAGCAACAGATAATGAAAATATTAGCAAATACTCTAAGGCGACTTGTCCTCTTTTCCCCCTTCCCATAGCACCAATTACCATTTATAAATTTATAAGAGTAGTGTGAGTACTTAACAGTACGGACTGGATTCTCTATGCAGTTATACCTAGAAAATAAGGAAACATTTATATAGCTCCAAGTGTGGAAAAGTGTATACACGTTTACGTGTGAGGTGAATACTCATGATGAAAAACAAAAAAGCACAAGCTGCTATGGAATTCCTAATGACATACGGTTGGGCAGTACTTGTAGTACTTCTTGCTGTTGGTGCATTAGCATACTTTGGCGTACTTAATCCAAGTTCTATTCTACCAGAAAGAACACAGTTCCCAGGTCCTCTGCAAAATTTAGACAATGCAGTGATTGCTGGCGGAACAGACAATTCTGTAGAAATCGCATTTCGAAACAATAACGGTGTAGGCGTTACCCTTCCTTTAACGGGCGGATTAACTCCTGATGCAGGCGTTACCTGTGCAAACCCAGTTATTACTGCAACCTATGATGGTGCGCCAGTAGTAGCAAACACAACAGTTATTCCAAACGGTGGAAACTTCCTCGTAACTTGGGACTGTGATGATTTAGCAACCGCTGCGGAACCTGGTTCCAAATTCGGTGCAACCTTAACCTTTGACTACACAAATGTTGAAACAAGTCAAACTCGAGGACACACAGGAACTGTTGAAGGTAAATACCCTACAGCATAATTGACCTTCGGGTCTCTTTCTTTTTCTTTTTTCTCGAAAAATATTTAAACGTATTCTCGTGTAACCCACACATAACGATGAAAAAAACTAATACACTCACAATTATTGGATTCATCCTCGCATTCTTTTTCCCTCTTGTAGGTCTGATTCTGTGTATCATAGGATTACAACAAATAAAGAAACGAAAAGAGAAAGGACGAGAACTCGCAATAGCAGGCATCATTATTTCCAGCGTGTTTATGTTAGTGATTCTTGCATTCCTAGTTATTAGCATTGCAAGCTTCACACAAATTGCAACAAGCTATTAGTTACCACTTACTCATCTTAGCTTTCTTGCCCAAAGCTTCTTCAATTCTTAACAACTGATTGTATTTAGCAACACGGTCGCTTCGACAAGGAGCACCAAGCTTGATTTGACCAGAACCCATACCTACAGCAAGGTCAGCAATGAACGGATCTTCAGTTTCACCGCTTCGATGACTTACCATAATATTCCACTTATCACTTTCTGCTAAGGAAGCTGCGCGCATACTTTCAGTAATAGTTCCAATCTGATTAATTTTGAGAAGTAAAGCATCACACATTTTCTTTTGAATAGCAAGCTCAACTCTTGCAGGATTTGTGACCGTCAAATCATCACCAACAATTTGTAATTTCTTTCGTTGTAAAGATTTAGAAATACTTTGCCATGCAGCAAAATCATCCTGTTCAAAAGGATCTTCTAAAGAAATAATAGGATAGGTTTTGATAAGATCTTCATAGTGAGATTGTAGTTTGTCTGCAGACCATTTTTTTGTCAAATACGTCTTTGATTTTGCATTATAAAATTCACTTGAGGCAGGATCCATAGCAAAAGATAATTCTTTATTATAGCCCACATTATCAATAGCTTTTGTGAGTAAGTCTAAGGCTTGATGTGCATCTTTAACCGGAGGTGCAAAACCACCTTCATCTCCTACATTCGTTGCATTCTTGCCATATTTTTTAGCAATAGTTTTTTTTAATTCATGATAGGTTTCAGCAACCATTTGCGTTGCGTGAGCAAAAGATTTTGCTTTGTGTGGAACAATCATAAATTCTTGCATTTCTAACTCGTTTCCTGCATGCACACCACCATTAATCACATTTGAAAAAGGCATAGGAAGTAAAGTTCCTTGTGTTCCGTATTCAGCTGCAATTCCTTCATATAAATGCAAGCCTTGTTTTTCGGCCAAAGCTCGTCGATACGCCATGCTTAAAGAAAGAATAGCATTCTCACCGTACTTTGCTTTATTTACCGTACCATCAAGTTTAAGCAATTCCTCATCAAAATCTTTTGGAGTTGTAAAGTTTTTTCCTTCAAGCTTTTTTGCCAAAACATAGACATTCTTTACTGCTTGCGTAACACCTTTGCCACCAAAAGCAGTTTTTCCATCTCGAAGTTCAAGAGCTTCATGCACGCCAGTTGACGCACCGCTCGGTACAATTGCAGAACCTATTGATTTACCGAGTTGTATTGTTGCCTCAACGGTTGGATTACCACGACTATCAAGCACTTGCCGTGCAGAAATATTTGAAATTTTTACCATAACACACCTTTACTCCCTTCTCAAGTTTGCATAGATATAAAGTTTGTGTAAAAAAAGAATAAGAAAGAAAAACTACTCAACATTACAAGGCCAGCTTTCGTCTAGGCCCTAAATAATAAGATTATTATTTGGGCGCAAATAAATTCTCAAATTATTTAGCGCGTACGAGGTGCACTTACAGTAGCACAAAAAAAGAAGGAAAAAAAACTACTCAACATTCCGAGTATACGCACGAACCAAATACTGCTTGACCATGCGGTGAGTGTTGAAGTAACTTCCATTGATTGCGATAGCGTTTCTCATAACGACTGCCCAACCTTCAGGGTTGTTGTAGTAGAGCGGGAGAATGTCAAACTCTAAACGTTTGTATAAAGAATCAGCATCTGCATTATCAACATCCGTATCAGATAAACCGATAAGGACTTCTTGGCCAATATTCCAACCTGTTACACCATCGATGCAACCTTCAATCCACCAACCATCAGGAATGGAAAGGGAGGGAACACCATTCGCTGCAGCTTTCATACCAGAAGTACCGCTTGCTTCAAGAGGACGCTTAGGAGTATTTAACCATAAATCAACACCTGTTGTGATAAGCTTACCGACAAACATGTTGTAATTTTCAAGGAATGCTAATTTAATATCAGGAGCAAGGTGACCAGCAAGCTGTTTAATATGCTTAATAATTTCTTTTCCTTGCGCATCACGTGGATGTGCTTTACCAGCAAAGACTAATTGAATACGGCCAACACGTCGACTTAAATCTTTGAGTCGTTCAATATCTCTAAATAATAAATCTGCTCGTTTGTATGCAGTGGCACGGCGAGCGAAGCCAATAGTAAACACATCACTTTCAAAACCAGCATTTGATGTGGTATTAATATAATCAATAAGTTCTTGATTTGCTCGGCGGTGTGCGTCTTGCACTTCATCTAGAGGAATTTTATGAGCGTTGCGCAACTCTAAAGGATTACGACGCCAATCAATAATATTTCGGTCAAAGAGAGCAGCATGGTGTTTATTTACCCACGTATTAATGTGGATCCCGTTTGTAATATAATCAATATCATAATTGGGAAACATTGCTTTGGAAACTTCTTGATGTTTTCTTGCAACAGCATTCACATAGCCCGCATAGTTAAGTGCAAGACGAGTCATGCTAAATTTATTATTATCACAAGCAGCGTCGCGAAGTGGTTTAGGAAGGAACTCTCCTAACTGACTTTCTACAAGTGACATGTCAAAGGCGTCATGACCAGCAGGGACTGGCGTGTGTGTCGTGAAAGAGCAGAGCGTTCGAAGTACTTTTTTCTTTTCTTGCTCATCCTTCACTTCAGCGAGTTCATTGTATAATTGAGAAATAAGAAAGGCTGCATGCCCTTCATTCATATGATATTTCTTAGGATAATAATTTAGTTTTCGAAGTAAGCGAACACCACCAATGCCAAGAATAATTTCTTGTCGTAATCGGTATAATAAGTCGCCACCGTACAAGTGACTTGTCAGATTTCTTTGCTCTGCAGTATTACCTTCGATATTTGTATCGAGATAAAAAATCTTCAAGGTTTTTCCAGTTACTCCCTTTAACTCATACGTCCAAGCAGTGACTTTTACATCTTGTCCTTCAATAGGAACAGTGAACTCCACATCTACTTTCTTAAGCATATGACTGACATTCCAATTCGAATCAGATTCTTGTTGATAGCCATCTTCTGTAAATGACTGATGGAAATATCCTTTTTCAGAAAGTAGTGTTACAGCAACGGCATCAACACCCATGTCTGCAATGCTTTTGAGCGTGTCACCAGCAAGAATTCCAAGACCGCCAGAATAGGTCGGGATTTCGTGTTTAATACCTATCTCCATACTAAAATATGCAACCATATCATGACAAAGACTTAGTAAATGCGACGTATCTACCGCCTGCGGTTTTCCCATACAATCACTGACAAAAAATGCATATATAAGTATTGTGTAGTCATTGTTGAAGTACAACTTAAAACAGAAGTAATTCTGGCACTAAAATTTCAGTCCTTCATCAATACGAACTGCCAACTCAGACATATCATCAAAGACTTCATTTACTCCTTTGCGCAAATCTTCAACGAGATCTTCAAGACTTGCGTAGTTAATGAAATACTTATTTCTAAAATTTGTGACAATACCTGCGTCCATCATACGGTTTAAGTGATGAATAACTGTTCCGCGACTCAAACCAGTTTGGTTAGCCAAATCATCACTTGTTAACTGCACTTTTGCCTGCAGTGCACGCACAAGAATAATAAAAATACGGTAGCAACTTTTATCCTTATCACGGTGACCAAACAATCCTAAACTTTGACCTAAAAGAAGTAATAAATTATTAATAGTCTGATCGCCCATAGAATCTTGACGAACAATTGTTACCCTGGTTACTCTCATACAAAGAGTTAATCAGCACAGATTATATAAATTTTAGCAAAGTGTGGCGTCAACATGTGTTTGACACTCAATAATTTCAGGTCCGCTCAGTGTCGCAGCGCAATTGCCAGAAGAATCAGCAACATAACAAGCCTCTGCATCTACATTCAAAAATATGCCCTCAAGGTTTGTTTCTTCAACACGTTGGCCTGTGAGTGCATGCGTGTAAAACCGGTCAAAACGGTACACTGTTTGTTCTACTCCAGGAGCCTCTATGAATCCTCGTACAGGAAAAGGAATGAAATTTACGTACTGTCTTCCATCAGGCAGACTTGCAACAATTTCGTAAGGGTCAGGAAGAGTAACTTCATATACATTTTCTAGGACAGGTAAGGAAAAACGATGAGAGAAATCTGCGTTACTTGTCGCCGCCAAGTATATTTGCGAGACAACAATGTTGTTCAAGCTTCCAAGTAATTCCGTATCTTTCTTTTCAGTCACGTCAGAAATCTGATTCTGTATTACAATAAAAAAACCAAAGAACACTACAAACATAAACATCAAAAGACCTACAAACTCTACAGAACTCTGAGCTCTTCGATTCATTCTACCACCGTGAAACGAATAACAGGATACAATGAAGCCTGCACGCTTTCCACCCGAATACGATTTAAGCCTTCATGTAAAGGAATATCACAGCCATCAATACAAGTAGTTACGGTTTGCGTTGCATTCACTAAAGGCAAATCAATGTAAAACACTACAGTAGAATCAAAAGCGCCGTACGTAAATACGAGTTCAGAAATCGCGTTGGCTCCAAGTCCCTCATACACCGTCACCGCAGTTACGGCTTCAGGAATAATTAATTCTAAAGTTTGCCATGAACCAACACCAACGTTATAAATCAAGTCAGAAGTTAATGCAAGCTCATTACCTGCACGAAAAACCTGAGCATTGACCACTGCATCCTGTGAATCATTATTATAATTGAGAAAAAGAAGTGTTGCCGGAATAAGCATGAGGAGGGAAAACGCTACAATAAGTAAAAATTCAACTGAAGATTGTCCTTTACGCATATACACACCTCTAAACGAAACTTAAGAAGAGAAGTTTATAAAACTACCTCAAAATCAGGCGTGTTTCCAGGTCTGACCGTCCTTCCCATCACGAACTTCCACGCCTTTTTCACGCAAGAGATCGCGCAAGCGGTCACTCTCTGCCCAGTCCTTGTTTTCTCGAGCATGTTTTCTTTGCTCAAGCAATTGCATACACTCCTCGGGTAAAGATTGTTCTTCAAGAACAGAAGCGTCAATAAAACCAAAGAGCGCATCCATAGCTAAAAGTTCTTCTTTCAGAGTTGTAGCCTGCGCCTTACTCACCATATCCGCGTCCAAAGACACATTAATAAGACGTAGCAATTCAAAGAACGGACCTAAGGCACCACTCATGTTCAAGTCATCAAACAATGCTTCTTCAATAAGTAGTTTTGCTTCCTGTAAAGAGAGTTGCAAAGGTTCATGGAAAGCTGCATCTCTGCGTATGTTGTCAAGTCGTTTGAGCACTTCGTCAAGACGGTCAAGATTTTTCTGTGCAGCACGTAACCCTTCTTTTGTAAAATTAAGCGGTGAGCGGTAATGCGTTGATAATAAGACATAACGAATAGCACGCCAAGAAAAGCCTTCATCAACAAGTTGTTTCACATAGTAAATGTTGCCAAGTGACTTAGACATTTTTTCTCCTTCAATCATGAGGTGTCGAACGTGTAACCAGTACTTAGCAAATGCTGTGTCTGTAGCTCCTTCAGTCTGAGCAATTTCGCATTCATGATGAGGGAAACGGTTGTCCTCACCGCCCGTGTGAATATCAATAGTTTGTGCAGCTTCAGGAATAAACTTCCCGTCTTGAAAACTTTGTGTGAGCAACTTTGCTGCCATTGCACTACATTCAATGTGCCAACCAGGATAACCTTTTCCCCAAGGAGAGTCCCATTCAAGAATATGATTTTCAAATTTCGATTTACCAAACCACAGTACAAAATCCTGCGGATGTTTTTTATTTGCGTCTTTCTCTACACGATTATTACCTAATTTGTCGAGCGAGTTACCTGAAAGTTCACCGTATTTCTTAAAGGAAGTAATATCATAATACACATTTTCGCCGGCTTGATAGGCATGGCCTTTATCGAGTAATACTTCAATAAGAGCAATCATTTCAACAATAGTTTCCGTAGCTTTAGGACGTGCTTCAGGCTCAAGCATACGAAGAGTTTTCCAATCCTCAAGAAATTCTTCAGTATATTTTTTTGCAATTTCTAAGGGATGGAGTTTCTCTTTTTTGGCAGCAACAGCAAGTTTATCCTCGCCGTCATCACCGTCATCAGTCAAGTGACCAACATCAGTAATATTCATGACTTGACGGACAGTGTATCCGGCATGTTCAAGCACTCTTCGTAGCAAGTCAACAACCATAAAAGAACGAAAATTTCCAATGTGAGCAGTTGAGTACACCGTCGGACCACAGTTATACATCGTGACCGTTTTTTTGTCGAGCGGAACGAAATCTTCAAGCTTCTTGGAAAGGGAATTATAGAGTTTGATTGACATAAAAGCAGAAGAGAAAAAGAAGTATTTAAACTCTATGGTAATATTTAAAACAAATATTCTACTTACACAGTTATGACCATTGTAGTAAATGCTGCTATTATCAAGGAAGGTGCACTGCTTCTTGTACGGAAAAAATCCAGATGGATTCTTCCTGGTGGCAAAATGGAAGGAGGGGAAAAAGACCTAGAGACTTTGAGTCGGGAAGTGTCCGAGGAACTCTCAGGTACAAAACTAAAACATATTAGCTATTTCAATACATTCTCAGGAATAACACCTCATTCAAAAAAACTCATCGATACAAAAGTCTATTTTGCTCAAATCGATGGAGTGCTCTACGATGTCGCTCCCCAAGATAGTATTTCACAAAAAGCCTGGGTCAAAAATTTCTCCACATACAAACTCACCAAAATTACTCAAGATATCGTTGATAGACTTAAGCAGCAGAACTATTTGTAAAAAACGCGCAAGCAGACAACGTCAGCAGCTCCCCAAAAAAAGGAGAGCGCACGCCCAGATTTGAACTGGGGATCCGAGGGCTGCAACCTCGTGCCTTACCGCTTGGCCACGTGCGCGTTAAGAACTGCTACTGCGAACTCTCTTTTAAAACTATCGCTTGAGCCGTGTATACTCTGTGCGCATGTAGTAGGCAGGAACAATATCTAGGAGGCTTCCAAGCGGACTAGTGTTTGCAAGTACTTCTTTAGGAGCCCAATAAAGAAGAGCTTTGCAATCCTGAGTTTGCTGCACATAGGAGAGCACAAAAGGTAATTTCACAACAGAAAGTTCAATAAGGTTTAGGGCAACGGCGGTTGTGTAAAGCGTCTCACTTCCCGACCACATACAGAAGGCTGAAGTTACGCCGACAATCGCATCAAGAGTATCGATAGTCTTAGCTTTTTTTGAGAGTCCCATAAGCAAAAAATACGCACGGGAAGATTAAAAACTACCTCGGGAAAGAACGGAATATTTTCGAAAGACATAAATAGCGTCTAAGCACAAAAAGAACATGCTTCCCGTTACCGAACAACTCCTCTCAGGCTCGCTTGTCTTTACCGTAATAATGCTTCTCATTAGTTTCGCCTTTCAGATTTATGTACTCTTTTTGAATTACAAACAAAGTAAAGTAAATAATCAAATGACAGAACTCATTTCTGAAGTGAAAAAAATCAATAAACAACTTAAGAAATTAGAAAAACAAAAAAAATAATCTTACTCATGGAGCCGTTTCACTTCTATGCTTATAGCTGGATCAAGCACACGAATTTCTCTTGGACACTCAGTATATTCTAAATCATGCTCTTCACAGTAAGTGATAAGCTCCTGCTTTTGACTTTCAGTATCAAAACGAACAATTACAGTTAATGCATGCTCCTCCTCAGGAACAACTACATCATACGTCTCAAGGTCTTTTTTGATTTCTTTGCAGCGCTTCTCAAGGAAATTTCTTCGCGCCTCAAGATTTTTGAGTAACTTATACAGTGAAGCAAAATCTAATTCTGTTTCTTCAGCGTCACGCACTTCTTCAAAAAGCTGAGCGAATTCCTTTGTGTTGGTAGCAAAAAAACCACCAGTTCCCAAATTTATCGGCTTTGCATCTCCAAAGCTCCCCACAATGACATCACCGTAAGTTGCAAGGTCAGTGCCAATACTTCCTGCGACATCATTGATGAGAAAAATATCTTGTTGAATGCAAGTACCCGTTATTTCTGCCATAGGTTGACTCGCTGCGTAGCCTGCTAGCGAGTTTATGATAAGGACTTCATCCATGCTATAGTTCAGAAGTTCTTTTGATGGAATAACACCGTTTATCGTGACAATTTGTGTGAGCGCGAGATCAATCTGTTTTGCATATTTTTCATATGTGAGCCAGCCACCTTCATCCTGTTTAAGAACATGACTCTTGCCCAAACGTTTGGCAAGCAAAAAGGCTAGGCGGATGCTCTCATTGCATCGAGGAGTAAAATAAACATGCTCGGATTTCGTCAGGATCTTAAGCATTGTCCTGCATTCTTCTTTGTAATCAACCATTCTATAGACTATTCTAAAAAGACTTATAAACATTACTAACTAGAACTACAGTATGACAAAGAAAAAGGTTCAATTTCAAGAATTACTCACTGCAGGTTTCGCTGCGTTTAAAAAAGACTGGAAAGTCTATGGACTCTTCGTACTTACACTTATGACCTTACCGCAAGTACTTCTTGCTTTCACTCCTTTGGACCTGTATCCGCTCTGG
This sequence comes from uncultured Methanosarcinales archaeon, assembly GCA_964534065.1. GTDB lineage: Archaea > Nanobdellota > Nanobdellia > Woesearchaeales > SKGA01 > SKGA01. Next base: position 5,088 of record CAZHNR010000021.1, on the reverse strand, counting down.
ACGGTGCTTCTTCTTGTCATTCTTATTGTCGCAAGTACCAAGCTCCAAATTATGATTACGTTTCTTGCGAGTAGAACCTTAAAAAAGAAAAAAACCAAAGTGAGACAAGTACAAGAAGCAGTTATCAAAAAATTCTTTCCCGTTATTGGTGGAAGTTTACTGGTCGGACTTATCTTTTTTGCAATCATTCTGCCCTTTCTTATTGTGTCCTCAATTATTACAGGATTCATGGGTGAAAGCAGTGTCTCCGTAGGACTTGCAATCATCTTAGTAGGAGGAGGAATTATTACAGCACTTCTTTACTGCGCACGCTTCGCTTTTGTCTCACCATTACTTGTTCTTGAGAAAATAAAAATAAAGGAAGCACTGCAAACCTCTGCAAAACTTTTCAAGAAAAACTACTGGAAAAATATTTTATTTATCATAGGACTTTGGGTAATTTCAACTATTATCGTTGTGATTACTGAACTCATTATTGGTTATCCTCTAGGATTATATTCTGTTGCCTTAGCAGCAAGCGTTGTAGGACTCGTCCAAGGTTTTCTTGTACTTCCTATCCATATCGCAGTTGTTGACTGGTACCAAAAAATCAAATGAACGCAAAACTTCGCTTCGCACAGCTCCGGGCTGATCAACGAGAACTCCTTGCCAAAGTTGGCAAGCATCAAAAAGAAATAGAAGTTACTCTCCAACAACTCCGGGCACTCAACAGCCTCTTAGCAGAAGTCATCGATCAAATGGAAGTGGATGAGTACGAAGAAGCAATTCATCACGAACGACAAGAACGCGAAGAAGTCATTAGCAGTCTTGAAGGACTTGTACAAAACACGCGTCAACAACTCAGGGAACAAAACCAAGAAGCAAGCTATATTTCTCTCACTCCCGAACAACTCACCACAGCAACACAAGGAATTGGTCGACTGTATGAACTCGCGGAAAAACAAGAAGGATGGAGCGAAGATGAAGCAAGTGAATTCTTCAAGATTCAAAACGCAGTCAATACGAGTTTACAATATAATTTGAGTACTGGCATGCAAGAAGCTGTCCAACAAACCTATGAAGCCGTAAAAACAGTACAGAATCTTCGAGGCCAAGATATTCAAGCAAACTATCTCCAACCAGCAGTTCCCCAACCAAACAGAGAACTCTTACGTCAAGACAATGTGGTCAAGTACGACAACAAGAAATTAAACGACCTTCTCTAATACTACTTTCGAGTAATAACATATAGAAATCTTTAAATACAGTATAGTGCTTATTCTATTGTGAAATTTGAAGAAATCATTAGTTCTGCCAAAAATGTACTTAGAAATACTGCCATAGAGGTAGCTCTTGGAGCAACACTCATAGGAGGAGCAGGAACTGCAATCATGTACAATCACGAGGCAGCATCAGCAAAACGTGTTGCACTAAGCTTTTCTGAAGTTGGACAACTTATCCGAGAAAATGAATACCAAGGAAAAGGAATTTCACCAACAAATATGTACATTCCTCTAGTAAACGATTTCTGTATGAAAAACTTTGAAGTATGGAATGATGCAAATAACTATTTAACATTTAATCAAGATTGGTTTGCACATTACCTCGAAGTCAAACAAGGACAAGATGCGTATCGCTATGACCTTAATGATTTACGTGAACTCATTCCCCAATATGGTGATACCGTACTAGAACAATCACTTCAAGAATATTCACAACTCAAAAAAGAAACACAACCAGTAGAAAAAAATCTAGATGCCGCATGGAACTATAGAACTCGCGATAATTACCACACAGAAATTCGAACACGCCAAAACTGTAGCACGAATTCAGAAGGAAACACAACCTGCACCACAGAAACATATACTGTTCAAGTCTACGATGATACTGACCACTACTGGGACTACTTTGCAACACCAGGAAAACAAAGCGCAAAACAATTAGAAAAATTATTAACAGAATTTCCTAAACTTGAATTTCCCGACAACGTTCTTACCGCAACACAAACAAATGCTGACGGAGAATACGCAGCAGAAAAATCACGAACTCCTCTTGGAAAAGGTACAATTACACTCAGCCCCGAAGAACTGCTTGATATCAGTAAAATATGGCATAAAGGATCCACATTACTCTACGATAAAGAAATGGCAGAAATTCATCACCGTGAACTCCATAAGTATGGAGGACAATGGATCGCACTTGAATCACAAGCAGAATCAGTTTATGACAACACTACACGACGAAAAGAATCAGGACCAAAAACATATCGCATGAATGAACAATCACTTCACGCAAGTCAAGGTATCATCCACCATATCAGTAGCATGGAAAACCTTATTCAATATAATAAAGAAGAAATTGAAGCAATCAGTACACTTGGAGATTCACTCATACAAGAACATTATTTTGGAGATAAAGGACATGCAAGAGACCTTATTGAAGAATACCATGACAGAACAATATCACTCTATGAAACTAACTTTCATAACGCACCACCAGTAGAAAAATATAATCCTTGGGCAGTGGCAGGAGTTGGTTTTCTTTCCGCACTACTAGGCATAGGTATAGGAATGGGAGTTGAAGAACTTTCTACAGAACATAATTGGTGGGGAAGTAAACGAAAACAACGACAACCTCAAACAACTTATAATCGATTCAAAAAAGCACATAGACACAATCGTAAAAAATATACAAATTTAAAAAATAAATAAAAAAATTACTTCACAAATACAGTGTGTTTTTCTTTATCCGAAGCCTGCGACGGACTAGGAAAAGCATATTTATTTTACAAAAATATTGTGTTTTTATTTGACCAGAATGAAATGATGGTTTAAGAGAAACATTATTTTACAAAGATGTTATGTTTCTCTTTACCTTCAAGTTCTTTCAAAATTCTTTTCAAAATCAACTTTTCAGGGTCAGAAATAAGTTTGACACGGTCCTTAATGTCTTTGTAACTCGTAAAGTCATCGCCACGTCGTTCTTCAATAATATCCCACATATGTTTTTTACCTAAACCAGGTAATAACTCTAAGGAATGCATTCGGGTTGAGAGTGGTTGACTCTTATTGAAGAAATTTACAAATTCTTCTTCATGGTCTGTTATAATCTGTTTTAAAACATGCTCAACTTCAGATTTAGCAGTAGGAGTAAGTTTTGATAAAGGAATTTTACCAATAACATGATGGATTTTCTCTCGTTTTTGGTCTCCTACGTAGACTTCTTCGTAGGGTTGGAGAAAAATTCCTTTTCGAGGGACGAGTTCAAGAAGTGCCAGATTAGTTTTGCCAATAGCTTGCGCTACTGCAGTCTTCATATGACTTGGTCTCGTATCAGATGAATAGCCATTTTGCAGGAAATCAAGCACAATAGCGTTTTCTTCTCGTTTTTTTTCCATTCGTAATCCCTCCTAGAGTATTTTGCTTTACGCGTTATTTAAACCTTATGGTTTGAGTCCAAACTAGCTCTTTTAGCTTGTGTTTTTGAGAAAAAGAGATGAGTTTGGACGCAGCCTTATTTGGCTGGCCGATACTCATCAAGAACCCCAACAATTTTGGTAAGGTTCTCTTTGGTGATTGTGAGATTAAAACCACTCATAATCACTTTCAGATGCTCAGGAGATTCTGGCATCGTATCAACAATTTTAATAAAATGATCTTCTCGAAGACGAGGAAGGTCTAAATCAGCAAGTGCTTTCACGCATTGCTTAGTTTTCGTTAAAGAAAGCGCAGCTACATCATTCACGTATTCTTCTGTTTTTCCACCACGGAAAGACAATTCTTCGTCACGTTTATGAATTTTCTTGAGTACATCCTTTACTTCAGCGATACTGACCGGACGTTTTTCAAGAACTTCTATATTTGCCATTTTCTTTATTGTAATGCAACTAAGTGCACAGGATGAGCAACAACAACCTTGTCTTTACCAAGATCATTGATTTTGATTTCATAACAAGAGCCCACTCGCTTTGTAACTTGACCTACTTTACCATAAAATCGTGGAAAATACATTCCTTTCTGGATCGCAGGCTCAGCTTTGAGAAGGACTTTTTCACCTACTTCAAAAGACTTCAAGTATTCACGAATACTGATTTTTCCTCGGGAACGAACGTTTTTTCGCATTTTATAACGCGTATTACGTCGCATACCCCCAACTCTATCTACCATAGTAGGAGGAAGAAGTCAATAGGAGTTTATAAAGCTTACTTATCTGCCTCAGCCCACTTTTTAGCCAATAGTGAGGTTTACTGGCCTTGGCTTCAAAGCACAGCGAAGAAGGAACCAAGGACAGTCATGAGACATATCGATGCAGGGCCGATATCTGCAAGGTTTTCTGAATAAGGAACGCCGTAAGTGGGATTTGGACCCAGAAAGTTCGTTTGTCACTATACTGGACAGGTAGTGCTTAAATTTATAACTACTGAGTTATTTACAAAAGAAAGAAATGATACAATCAAAGAAAGCATATAAGGATATGGCTGCAGCAGGAGTTAGCATAATAATTCTAGTTTTTTTTATTGTCATTATAGCCACTTCAGGACTCATAGAAAATGTGTCCGAAGCATTTAGTGTTTTTGGCCCACTCGGAGGACTATTAGGGTTTTTGTTCATTCTAATGATATTACTCGCGATATTAAAAAATATAGGTCTTCTAAAATGAAAAGAGCAACAAAAAGAACCAAACAATGTTTGGAAGCAGCAAAAGACCTAGAATATGTTGCAAATTTCTACAGTAAACTGTATTTAACACTAATAACAATCTCAATCATAGGAAGCATCATAACGTTATTATACCCTCTATTCTGGATTGGAATGATAGTTCTATTTTTGACTTTTTTATTAATTCACTATAGAAATAATTTCGAAAAAATAGATTCTTGTAAGAGGTTAGCAGGAATGTACAAGAACTACGTACACAAAATAGAAGATGGAGAAACAGATATCCAAAAAAAAGAATTCCTTGAGCTCAATAGTCAGAGAACAAGCTTACCAAACAAACCTTTCAAACGTAGAAAAAAGAAAAAGTAAATTTCTTAGCTAACTAATCTTTTAAGTTCTTTTAAAATCTCAACTTCTGCCAAGGTGTCAAGTGTGCAATACTCAATTAAAT
>CAZHNR010000020.1:0-15834 GCA_964534065.1 uncultured Methanosarcinales archaeon | reverse complement strand
CACTGTCCTTGGAGCACTGGCGTGGGGGAAGAAGGTCAAACTGTAGCTAATTCATTTCAAGTATTTACTTCAGAAGTAGATACCGATCCTACATTAACAGGTTTTACTCCTGATTATGCTCTTTGTATCGACGGTGAAGATAATGACTTTGATGGTCTTGCAGATTTTGCTGATCCTGATTGTTGGCCTGAAGGAGATAATGATGGCTCTTTAGTTGAACAACTAGTTGAGGATGAAAATATATTTCAATCACTTGATGTTGAAGGTCCAATTCGTCATAATAATTTTGTAAATGGATATCCTGAACAAGGGTGGTTTAACGGAACTGCTCTAAACGGCGCAGATGGAATTTGTGGTGATGATTCTTCTTGTTTTTTTGATACTTCTTTATGTGATTTTAATCCAGATTGTAACCAAGAGTATTGTAATCTTATTAACCCTGTACAACCTTGGGCATGTACTGGACCTCTTGGTTGTGAAGATTTTTACGATGAGGATTTATTTTTTACTCAGAGCCAAATTTATTGCGAACAAGACGGTACCGCATCTGTAGGACAACAGTGTGAGTTTATTTCCTATGGTGTTACGTGTGAACCTAAACCTGAATTACTATCTTCCTGCTCATCAGGTTTGGGTTGTAATGAAAACCAATTGTACTGTGAAATTGATTTGACTCAACCCGGTGACGCAGGCTTTGTTAATCCTGATACGAGAGATTATTTATGTGCAGTAGACCATAATACTTTAGATAATAGTATTGATTTTCCTGAAAGAAATTTTAAATGGTGGGATGCTGGAGAACTCGGAAATAGCCTAAAAATACATAGTGTGCAACATGAAAATGGTGCTACTGATTTTATTAGTAATGGCCAGCAATGGTTTTACTGTGATGTCGACGGAGACATAATCGACGGTCAAGGTTCACCATTGTATAATGCAAATATTTTAGATGAATTTGAAACCTTTGGACAAGTAAGTTTTTCTGCAGGAAGCTGTATAGACATCTGGGAAAACTTTTACCAATCAGGTTCTATACCTACGGAGTGTCCTTATATTGCTGAAGAATTTACCACGGCAGAAAGCTATGAGGCATGCGCTGCGAGCGGAGTAAACGGGGTTTGTTGTGTAGAAGACGCGGTATTCAATCCTGAGGAAGATATTTCTTTATTTAGTGTTGATTCAGCCTGTATGAATGAGTGCTTTGTCTTTAGTAATGATAACAACGCAGATGGGAATGCAATTGGAAATAATATTTTCGCAGATATTTGTATAGCACCTCTTGAACAAGTATACGCTTGCCAATATAACCCATCTCTACCTGAGTGCCAAGAGTCAGGACAAAATAATAATGGTTCCACTTCATCAGGAGATGATGATCTTATTCTTATTGATATCAATGACTGTCCTTTTGGTAATTGCTTTGGTGAGAACACGCAAGATTTTTCAGATGTTACTTGTGAGAATATTGCGTATGACGAAGATGGTCAAGAGTATGTGGGTTATGCTTGCGATTTAGGAAATTATTGCGCTGGAGGAAATTACCTCTCTGCAAGTGATACTGACGCGAGTCAAGGACAATTTTGTTGTGGCATTCCTGATCAGCCAGGTGCACAAACTAGTGCGTGCGCGCCAATTTCAGACGTAGCTATCACGCAAAATTCTTGTGAAGAAGTTCTTTATGGCGAGTATGTAGATGCGGTAGGTCTGACGAATTCATTCTGTACTTCGGAATACACTTTACCAGGAGATGATGGAGGAGCATGTTGTGTAGGTGGCGCATGGCAAACTGACATTGCTACAATCACTGATTTTGATCCAGCATTTACTCCACCGTCCGCATTCACTTGCTATGAACAAAACGAAAACGACCGAATCGCAGAGTGTTGCGGCACTTTCGGTGTATGTAACAATGCGCAACAAGGAGCATTATTTGAAGGCAGTACAAATACTCGACAACACGGATATTATGGAACAGGAGGAGTGCTTCACACCATCAGAAATTTTGATGAATCTACAGGTACAGGCGTAACTAACTTTATCGGTCTTCGAGAAGACATTGAATTATTTAGAGTCCCTGTTGATACGCCAGCAAACACACCCTATGATTTAAGTGACTGGACTGCATTTTCGCACCTAGAATTTTCAATTGCCTTTAACCAAATTGGATTCCAACCTGAAGACGCTTTCAACAATTTTGAACGTATAGAACTTATAGCTGGTCAAGGAACTAGTGAAACAGTTTGTAATTATGATGACTTTGAAGATTTTTTCACTACAGGAAGAAACCCGGGACGCTTTCATCACGTAGTTGTTGATTTGGACAACACTATGGAAAATTGTAGTGGTTTTGACTTTAGTGACGTGAACGAATTTATTATTCACCTTAGCGAACCTAATGATGTCATTTTAGATAATATATTTTTGCGTCAAGAAGCAGCTCCTGAAAATAGTCCAAATCTGTATTGTACAGGAGACTTCAAAACATGGGTCGCAAATTTAGACGGCCCAATTTTAAATGATAATAACCAACCAATAGCTAATCCTGATAGAGGCTTTATTGAAAATCCTTTAGCAACATTAGCACAAACAGCACCACATCAATTCGCATGTGATGCACAAGCCGCATTTGGCTGGACAGGAAATCTTTGTTGCGGTGATGACACCAAACGATATCATGGCTTAGATGATTTTAGTAATGATATTGTGTTTGCAGAATATTATGAAGATGAACTTGGTTGTTACGGTGGAAACGTTGTTGAATCAGGAGAGATTGTGGGAGATATTCTTGAAGATTCATCGCATGACGGCCTCCTTTTCTTTGAAGGAGAATTTTTAGCTTGTAGTGTAAGTAGTGCAAACTATCAATCCCACCGAACAAGTTACGCAAGTAATGATGTGCTTGGGGATCTCTTAATAGAAGAAGAAAGTCAAGTTCCTGCATTCAGTGTGCGAGGAAACTATTTATGTGACGCAACAGGACGATGGGTTTCTTTTGGCGACCTTCCTGTCTCACGAATTATTGCAAGTCAGATGTATAATTTAAGTTTCAATGAAGACGGTGAACAACATGACTATTTTGAAATTCGTTGCGACGATGCAGAAGCTTACTACGGTAATGAACTTCCCTTTGACGCCTTCAATCCCTCCGATCAAATCAATGATTTCTGTACCTTTACGTACCGAGAAAATGATGAAGAAGAAAATAATGCACTTATTGGTGTAAGCATACAAGAAGAGAGTACGGTAGAGGAGTTCCTGACAGTTATTTATGACCACGTACAAATGATGTATGACTTAGACGATGATGAGCAAGAAGAGTTTGTTACTGCATGCAATGGAATAAATTCAGGAAACACGAATAATGAAGATTTCTTTAAAGTATGTCCATTCGCTGACGGTTTTGGAGCAGAAGGAATACGACTCGCATATAATCCTGATTTTGATATTTTGTTCATGGCTCATGTGAATGATGAAGTAACAGAGTTTTACGGTATGTTTGAAACAGAACGATTCAGTGCATATCTTGATAGTTATCTCATGCGGTTCCTTGCATTCTTTGGAAATATATTTGGAGGAACAACAAATGAAGGTATTGATACACAACTCTCTGTGAATGATCAGACCTTACTTCCACTTATCCTGCAAGATGAAGTTACGTTTTCAAAATCCTACATTCAAAAACGAGGAGACAAAATGGTCAAAGGCTTTGTCCACACTGACGCACAAGGAGATTATTATACTTTAGAATACACAGGCATTTCTCAGAATGTCAGACCACTCGTTCTTGATTATTTCAACACTGAAAACGATCTTTCACTCAATTATCTTGTTGGTGAAGGAAAACAAATTATACAAATCATTAATCCAAAACCTCAAGGCTATAGCGTGGATGAGAACACCTTTGATGACGGCGAACCTGATCAAATAAAAGACTTTGCTCCAGTATTTGACTGGCGACGACTAGGACCTATGTTGACCTTTGATACAAACTTTTATCTTGGACCAACCTATGAAGCAGTACTTGGAAACGGCGTTGTTGACTACGGCGAAGAATGCGATACTGATGGTGAAGGAAATACTGTGTTTAAATTTAACAATGATTCTTGTAGCTTCTGGGACAGCTCCTATGAAACAGGCACGGTACTTTGTAATAATGGTGTTGTGAACACCCTCTTCTGTCAGTAGTAAGATTTATTAACTTCTTTCGCTTGATGTATTTTATGAGAGAACCAGTCGCAAATAAAACGCACTACGCAAACGGCATTACCTTACTTGATCGTCAATTTGAAGAAATATTTACGCATCCAAAAGGACCTGGTGCCCTACCTACAAATTTTGGTGAAGGAAAACCAACGAAAGCACTCATCGTTCCTCATGCACCGTATGATTTAGCAGGACCTGCAATGGCTTGGGCCTACAAAGCCTTAGCTGAAGATCCTTTTAGTGACAAATTATTTATTCTCGTAGCTGAAGCACAGCATTCAACTCAAGCAGGAGTAACTACTGAAACTTTTGTTACACCATACGGTGAAGTGCGAACAGATCAACATTTTATTCGAGAACTTGTTGAGAAAAAATCTATTGCTTTGAATAACGAAGCGCATGCGAAAGAATCCCTTATTGAAATTCAACTTCCTTTTTTGCAGTTTATTTTCAAAAAACATTCTGAACAAATTAAAATCGTCCCTTTATTTGTTAATGCAGAAACTGATATAGCAACGCTTAATGCAGACATTAAAGAAACACTTATGGATCAAGGAAAAGAAGCAACATTTATTTTTATTAGTAACTTCACTGCTTATGGTAGAGAATTCTCCTATGTTCCTTTCACAGAAGAAATACCGGAAAATATTGCAAAACAAGATACCTTGCTCCTTGACGCAATCAAAACACAGAATAAAGATGCATTTGACCATGCACTGCAAGAAACACTGATACCTTTATCAGGGCTGTACGCCTTGGAATTGTATTTCAAATATTTTTCCAAAAACACCGTACAACTTGAGCAATATTACCTTTCAGGCGATATGAACAATGAGTACACAAAAACGATTAGTTACGCGAGTTTAGTTGTGAAGTAAAGCTTAAATACCTTTAACTCTGCAAGTACAGCGTGAAAGAGGGAACACATGCACAAGTTACGTTGCTCGTTATTGTCGGCATAGTTATTCTTATTACTATTATCGGTGTTATTTCTCTTCGACAATACCTCACAACAGACCAAATACAAAACCAAGCAGAAGAAACGCTCAACGAATTCATACAAGTAAACAGCCTTGAACAATACGTCACTTCATGTTTAGATAACGTCGCTGTTGAAGGACTCTTACTTTTAGGCGAACAAGGAGGAGTTATTTATGAAGAGCAAGGAGGACTCACACCTTTTGATGATGCGGGTTTAGGAGTTAATCATACGTACTTTGATCCTACTGCCTCTGGTAATGCGCAGCGCATTTCCTATGCTATTGGCGATACAGTTGATTGTCCACTTGCTAGTATTTTTCCTGTTGAAGTAGACCTTGAAGCCAGTTATACTTCTGAGTATCCTGTTAAAAATGTATATTTTTCTAATTACGCGACAACGTATCTCGCTCCGTATACAGGAACTGACTTTCCTGGTTGCAATGGTTTAGGACAGCAAATTAGTCGACGAAGTGGCTATCTTGGATTAAACAAATTACCTCCGCTTTGTTCCTACAACGGATCAAATAGTTTAGAGCAAGGAGCAGTAACTTGCGCCATTAATCATTATGACACGCTTTCACAACCTAATTCTATGCAAAGACAATTAGAAAGTTACATAGCTCACAACCTTGGCAACTGCGTGAACTTTTCTTACTATGAAAATGTTTTTGCAGATTTTAATATAAGCTTGCGAGATGAAGAAGTTGCTGTAAACACTATACTCAAATCACCTCGAGGAATTACCATTGAAGCAAATTATCCATTTACAGTTTCCTTACCGGGTGCAGGTGCAGTGTACCAGTCAGCCTCATTTCAATCATCACTTGATGTGAACATTCGCTCTCTGTATAGTTTTATTTTTGATATTATTTTTAATTCTGTGCGCGACCCTTTCTTTAACATTGAAGAAAATTATTCTAGCTTAGCTTCCTATTCAGATAGTTTTAGCTTCGAACGTTTCGAGAGCGGGTCAGAAAATCTTGTTCCACTTAATGAATTTGACGATGTGTTTGTCTTTACTGATCAAGTAGCTGAAATACAGGGAAGACAATTTACTTTTCAAACAGCAATTAAACAACGAAAACCCGCGCTTGAATACATGCGAGACCCGACACAGTCGGTAGTATATAACGGTCAACCACTTGATTATCTTTTTTATAGTAACGGAAGTGTAGAGTTTTATCCAGAAGCAGTAGATCCTGACGGCGACAACATCACCTTTACGTATTATGGCTGGAAAGAAACCTATGATGAATACTTTAATTACACTGCGTGTCTAGAAAATTTAAACGGTTGCACGATTGAAACACACGCACAGTATATCCAACGTATAGAGACAGATCCAGGATTACTTTCAGCAAGCACACAATACACTGCAACGCAACAATATGTTGGTCCAATAAATTTAACTCCAGAAGATATAGGATATCATGAGATACAAATACTCATAGAAGATGAACACGGAGCCCAAGATTTTCAAACCATACGCTTCCTTGTGTTTGACACTCCTTTAGCAATAGCAAACGGTTCAAACCTCTACGACGATATTAACAATTCCTTCGCTTCACCAGAAGAATTGTACCAAATCGATGCAAGTGGTTCTGTTATTTCAGTATTTCTTGGGGATGATGGAACTTTTAACAGTTTTATTTTTCAAGAAGAAAACGAGCCTTTCTATTTAGAGACGGATGCAGCTCTTGATCCCTTAAATTTTAACAAACCTTGGATTCCTTTTTTTGGATCAACACTCTTAGAATTTTCACAAGTGGTTGACAAATTTTTCAATAAATCTTTCTATTCTTCTCTTCCTCAAGAAGTAAGTATCACTGTGATTGCAGGACAAGATGATGGAACAGGAATAGGAAATTCAATTTACAGTCTTCCAACAACTGTTGATGTGCAAGTTGTTGATTGCCTTCCGCATGGCTATAATGCAACACTTGGAACGTTCAACAGTTACCCTTTGCCTTTGCAAAATAATGGTAATTTTTATACAAATCTTTGGGGAGTTGATCATTTTGGCCAACCGAATGTCTGCTGTGCTCCTACACAACCTCTTACTACTCCTTTGCAAGGAGGAAACATAAAACCAAGTTCGGAAGTTTGTTTTGACACTGAAGAATTAGGCCAAGACTATATTGCTTGTTATCCTTTTGCTGATGCAAGTGGAACTCCACAATCATTATTCTCAGATAGAATGAATGTTGACGTAGCTGAAAATGATATTCGAATGCTCACTCCTCAAAATTACCAAGATGCAGGTCTAGGAAGTTACAATATAGATTTGTTTTCCGGTGTTAACATTTTATTTAATAGGAATAATCCACAAATCAACGACGTTTTCAGTGTTACGCAATCTCAACGTTGTAGCGGACTACGAGGAAACTCCTGTGGGGGAGAAATAGAATCTGATTGGGATGTTATCGCACCATGTACTGACTTGCAACCTATGCACGGTGTTCCAAACTGGCAAATAGCTCGTTGTAGTGGTCCAGGTGCTTCCTTCTTTGGTTCAACCACACCTTTATCAGAGTCAAGTTGCGTGGGTGCGAATGCGGAAAATACTCCATTTACTGGTGGTTATGCATGTCATGATTATACTTATTTCTCATTTGCACAATCGTTTGAAAAAATATTTTTATCAAGTACGTTTTCTGGTAATTATGATTCTTTCGTTAATGAATACAATCCTGCAGAAAGAAATTTAATAAGTAACGGTTACTGCGCTCCATTTGCAAATGCATCAATAGATTTTTCTACCGACACAGTAACTGTTGTATTACCTTTGCAAACACAACAAGCTGCAGAAAATTTCAGATGTGCCGCAACTTGTGGGAACGGTGAATGTGATTATACTTTGTTGAGTCAATGCAGTTGTAACCGTGCAACGGAATGTTCAGGAGTCAGCGCTTCAGCACTGAATTTTTATGAATATGTATGTGCTTCAGATGCAGTATGTACAAATACTTGTCAACCTGAACCCCAAGCCGCTCCTCTGGGCGGGGGCAATTCGCCAACTACAAAAGAAGCTTGCTATTGTCAAGCTACCAACGCACCTGGTCTTAACTCAGGGACTCCTGTTAACCAATGGTTTGACCCTGCAAATAACTACCAACTTAATGGTAGTTCTGTTACCAATCAACTGTGTTGCCATGCAAGTATTGGAAATACATTGACAACGCAAAATTTTGTACCGGGAGCTCCTGTATGTGTTGCAGGTGAACAAGTGGATCACTTTGCAATATTTGACTCGCAGAATGCAAATTTAGGATTTAATAATGGGGATAATAGGATGTTGAGTTGTGATGGTAATCTTTTTTTCTGCGGTGAAAATAATGTTACACAAGAAACACCTTCGAATTCATTCACCCTAGTACCCAACGGAACAAGTGGCAGTTACTCTTGTCCAGTGACGTGTGACGGCGTAACCCACAAGTGGATCTAAAATATTCCCGTAACATTTATAAACCAAGATAGTCTCAAAAGCTATAGAAAACCTTTGTGGGTCGGGTGTTGTGGGTGAAAAAACAAATATTACTACTTAGTTTCATTTTTCTTATTGCTTTACCAGGAGTATTAGCTCAAGCTTGTTGTTTATACCCTTATGACGGAGCCGATCTTATTTTTGACACAGGAAATGAAAATCAAGAGTATTGTAACGCAGAAGCCCCTGGTTCCTTATTTGTAGCTGACTGTACAGAGACCATACTTACAGAAAGTGCTTGTTGTTTTGATACTGCCGGAAATATTGAAGGATTTGGAGTAGAACAATCCTCCTTAGCAGACGAAACACAAATTAATAGTGAGTATTGTGTGCAATCAGGATTTACTCCTCTCAATCCTACTAATGGGCAATGCGTTTATGATGTAGAACCGACGGTATTTCACGATGTTTCAGGAATGGTATATTTAGGAACATTGAACGGTCAAGATGTGAGCGATGAACTCATAGCTCTTCCAGGTGTTGTTGTTCGCGCAGAAAACGAAATTCTTATTGAAGCTGTCACTGATGCAAGTGGTGCCTATGCATTAGGACTTACACCGGGAGTGCAAAGTGGAGCAAATGAATTTACTGCGTCAGTATCTGCAAGTTATAGCTTTCCGTATACGGGAACGAATGTGATTTTAAATGGAGCAGCAAGTAACGGGGAAGTTCCTTTGTTATGTAGTATAGCAGATTTAAGTCAAACTTTTCCAAGTACCTTCTCAACTCAAGAAATAGATTTTTTCATGGAATGTGATGTTATTACAGACGTGTGTATTCCTGACTGGCAAACCGGGCCATGGAGCGCTTGCCAACCTTATGCCGGACAAAATGTAAAAACAAGAACAGTATGGGATGCTAATGAGTGTGGAACACTGCAAGGCAGACCAATTACACTTTTAACACAAAACACACCACCGCCAGAAAACCAGTTTTATGATTGTCAACCTACATCATCCGGTAGTATTTGCGGAAATGGTATTGTTGAAGGAAACGAACAATGTGAAAATGGTCAACTCATAAATCCTGCTACAGGCCAAATCGAAAGTGTTTCTTCTCTTGCTTGTACAGTTTTCTCAACGAGTTATGAACCTGGTGGTTCAGTAACTTGTGGTAGTGACTGTGGCTATGATTACACGCAATGTACAAATCCCTGTGCAGTATGTAATGGCGGTCTAGAATGTGATACTTGCGCAAGTTGTCAGGGAAGCCCAGCGTGTACCCCTATTTGTGAAAATACTGCACCTCAATTTTATCCACACTTTGACAATGCCGAACGTGAAGAAACACGAAATGTTGTTAACTCCTATCTTGATCCTCTTGAAGATGAAGGCTTTGATTACTTTACTGGTGTCGTGTATAGTTCAGGATCCAAAGACGTTACGATCAAATGGCAATCAGAACAGTCACTTGCTTGCGTAAGTGAAATTAATTCATTTAGAATATATGTGTGCGAAGAAAATGAAGAGAACACAAATGCTTGTGCTCCTAATACTGAAACAACATATTTTGCAAACGGCGACGCACAAGAAATTACTCTACAAAATATATTAGAAGAAGAGCAGACGAATTATTGTTATAATGTTTGTTCAGTAACTGAAAGCGGTATTGAATTCTGCGCAGTACAAGGTGACAATGCTCTTCCGTGTTTTAGTTCTGGTGATGCGTACTGTCATGAACCTGGTTCTGAAGGACTCAGTTGTATTTTTGATGAAGAAACACAACAAGACCAACCTTATGGTTGTAATGTGATAGAAGTAGATGGCATTATCTACACTAATCATAGCCTGGGTCCAGGACCTGAAACTTGCCTTCCTGAAGCGCAGTGTATTAATACTGTTTTTGTTGAAGGAAATGCAAATCTTCCAGGCGCAGTGTGTGTTGAAGAATTTGATAACTGTGCACTCTGCAATGGATTATTTGGACAATATGCAAGTTATGAAGCGTCTGTAGATATTAACGATATTTCTGTTTCTTGCTTAGCATTACAATACGATCCAGAAATTCCAACTCTCGTTCCAAGTATAGAAAATGCAGTGGGAATGTGTTATTTGGATCAGTCAACAGCAAGTTATATCGACCAATATGATGCCTGTGATACAATTACTACTTGCTATGACTACGCAAGTCGAGATGCTTGCAGTGCAGATCCATGTTTTAAATTTACTAGTCTTGATGATAACGATCAAGCGCAGAACGCCTGTGAATGGAATAGTTATAGCAATGAACTGGGCATTGGCGTATGCGCACCAAAAGAAACACCTGCACAGGATTGTTTGCGATGCGATACAGATTCTCCAACAGGAATTTGTGACGAAAGTATGTGTGCAAGTTACGGCTCATGTTACTTCAAAGAACAACAACACCATGATTTTGGAGTCTTTAAAGAAAGAAGCTTATTACAATCTCCTGAATTAAATAGATTCATCAGAGAAGATAACACTCCACTTCTTCCAAGTTGTCTTGCACAGGAAGCAATCACCTGTTTCTTCTACGATAATGAGCAGGATTGTACTGGAGGAACTTCAAGTAGTCATGATATTTCCTATAATGAATTTTCTGATCTCGAGGGGAATGTGTTTTATTCACGGTCAGGAGGAACTCACGAACGAACTCTAAGCAATGACGCATTAGGATTTGGTACGTGTAAATGGATTAACCAACCTCAAAACAATGTCGTTGGATGCTACAAAGATAGTGATGACTTGACTTTACTTTCAAATACGCCAGGCGTACAAAACTACGCTGATGATTGTTTTGATGCTGATCAGAGTTTCACTGCTGAAAACAGGGTGCGATGTCTTTATGACCATGAAGTACCTGAAACAATTATTACTTTACGGGAACCCCCTGTAAATCCAGAAGACTACCAACTTGACGGCGATGGAAATCCTCTTCCAGTATATGGCTTTGGACAACTTGAAGAAATCGTCTTTACAGCAACCGACAATGAATGGGGAGACGATGGAATAACTACCTATGTGCAAATTAGACCTTACACTGATAACTGTAATGAAAACGGCTGTCCATCAGGGTATCCGATACTCTCACTTGACTACCATCAATCATCTGGCTTTGAAGAATTTGAAGACCTTGAGAGTGGTCAACACACAATTATTTACTACTCGCAGGACCGTGCAAAAAATCTTGAAGTGCTCAAGTATGCAACCTTTTATCTTGATACAGAAGGGCCTGAACTTATAGAACTTAATTATACATTGGATACTTTTAATCTCACAGAAGATGTTTTTCGAACAAACGTAAGTGTAGAATTTTCTATTAGTGAAGCCTCTTACTGTGAAGGAGGACTATTTGATATTTTAGGTGGACTTAATGATAACAATCCTGATGATGACAGTCCACTGCAAGTAGGTAATCTCTTCGGTAACTTTGGATCACTATTTTCTTTAAACTATACTTTTGTGCAAGACGGCCTGTACTTCTTCAACTACACTTGCTTAGATGATTTTGGAAACGATTTAGTAGGAGCAGAATTAATTGTTATAGATGCAAACCCGAGTATCACCAACCCACAACCGCAAGCAGAAATATTTAGTTCTTTTGCCGATATACAGCTGAGTATTGAAACATATAGATCAGCAGAATGTCGTTTCAGCACAGACAACTCACCGTACAGTAGCTCGCCAGGATACTATACAACAACTTCACAAGGAGATACTATTCATATAAGTAATTTACCCACAGCAGAAATGTTAGAAGATGACCCGAGTCTGCAACCCTTTATTGACATGGGCTTAGATGGGGCAAGTGGTACCTATTTTATCTATAACGCGTGTTACTTTGACTTCCCAGACCCTATTGAAGATGAAATAACAGAGCAGGACCTAGGGGACGTTATTAGTTTTACTGTGGACAAGGAAGCACCACTCATTGAAGTAAAATATTTATCCCAGTTATCAGGGGCTTTTGAACCATTCTCTTTATCAGAAACCGCATGGACTGATCAACGAGATTTCCAATTAACTTGCAGTGATGAAAATGATTTACTCCCTATAGCAAGATTTGGATGTGATACTATTGAATACTGCTTTGCAGCCTCTTCAGCTACACTTGATGATTTTAGTGAAGAACAATGTGTGACTGAACTTATATCGACGACTGAGACGGTTGCTTCGTTTAGCGTTTCCCATGAACAACAAGGAAACTTACCATTATTTTACCGTGGAACTGATGCAGGAGGAAATACTGCAGGATGGCAACGGATTAATCCAAAACTACGAAATCTAGAATTTACTGACCCAGAAATCTTTTTCGTAGAATAAAAAAAAGAGGACATGTATGAGGCATTACCAACGAATATGCATCGGCCTAGTAGTTCTTCTAGTGTGTAGTGCGTTGGTTTCTGCTTTAGGCACAACAGATGATCCTACACCAACGGTTCGAATCGTGTTTGATCCACAAGATGTAACTCCTGCGCAACTCCCTATTGCAACACTTACATATCCATCAGGTGACATGATAGAGTTTACTTCTGTCTATGTTAATCCTACAACTTATGATATCCCTATAACAAATTATCTCTATCCAGGCTTTTATACGCTGGAAATACTACTAACTGACGCTGATGGAAATGAAAAGCTTATCATAGAAACATTTGAAGTAGAGCAAGGAGAACAACTTATCTGGGTGCAATCACCTGCAGTACAATTTCCTGATGGAAGTAACTTTGCAAATGACAAACAAGATTTTGCAGTAGGGACAAATGATTTTACACTCACACTTGAAAGTATTACACCTGCGGTCTGTCGAATAAAAGCATATGACCCGCTGGCCCTGGCAGATAATACACCAGAAGAAACATTTCTTGAACAAAGTGAAATATTTAACAATGACGCGAATTTAGAAACTTTACAACATGTTATCGACGTTGAACTCGGAGGAGCAAATGTAGGAAATAAACTCACTCCATTTCAAGAATTCAATCACAATAATCTGGAAAACTCTGATTACATTGTTACTTGTAAACAAACAGGAGTAGGAGGATTTGTTTCCTATTTTTCACAGATCCTCTATATTGGTGTGGATACGTCAGCTCCAGATTTTACTGTAATATTTACACCGCCAATTATCACAGATCCCACCGGCATTCCTTCTACTAATATCACTATTGAAAGTACAAATGATTTATTGGTCTGCACGTATGATCACACAAGTAATCCTAACAGTTATCAAGAAAATCCCATAAGACAATTCCCTGATTTTGCAGCAGTTGATACTTTACTTAATTATTCTCAAACATTTTCTGGAATAATTAATTTTCCTGGTGTTCAATTTCCGCAACCATCCAGCACCGACTTTAACGTCACCGTAACTTGTCATAATCCTGCGCAGGCTGAACAAGTAAAGACTGAAACATATACGGTGAATCTTGATGATCAATTAACTGTAGATATAGATTATCTTAATCCAGGAACATCATCGCCGCAGTTTGCAATTACCACAAATATTCAGTCCAGTTGTGCAGTCACTTTTAATGGAGAAACCACAGACCTTCCAACCTTCACGACAGATCATGAGTTCGAACTAGGTTTCCTTGATGACGGCAGTTATTCTCTCACTACAACATGTCAAGTTTCAGAGTTTTTTGCACAGGAAACTATTACTTTTAATTTAGATACCACGCCACCTCCACAGCCAACAATTCTTTCAGATGCTTTGAGTTGCGGTGCAAGTGTTCTTGGTCTTGAAATACCTCCTACTGTTGAAGATGTACAATATAATATTACACTTAACCTCAACGGCGAGCCCTACATATCATCTTTACAACCAAATGCAGGATACACTTCTGATTCAGTATTTTATTCAGTGCAACTACCTGATGAAGCTGCAGGTACTGCAACGTGGATTGTACAGGCAACAGACACAGCAAGTCTGCCTAGTCCTGTTGCACAATTCAGTACAACTATTACTGCCTATGACCCTATTGCCTGTGATACTTCCTACCCTCTTGTTGATCATGAATTAACAGAAGTTTTTGAAGGTGAAGATGTTATTTTTGATATTTTTGTGACATGTGAGGACGCACAAAGTGGTTGTAATCCTAATTATCAATACACTATTGTTCCTAACCCTGTCGATGGTTGCCCTGAATTTCACTCAAACACGTATCCTTTGGGAGAAGTGTTTACAACACAACAAAATGGTTTGTTCTGTTATCAAGCAACAAACGGCGCAGGTCTCTCAGTGAATGGAACAGAACTTCTCACTTCGGAATTTCTTATCAACGTTGCAACACCTGTATTTGGTATAGGAAACGGTGCACCATTCACTTTGCAAGTCGCAGCAAATAGACCTGCAGAATGTTATCATGGACCGCAAGAAGACATAGATGATGGAGTTGCACTTGCACAGCAAGTCTTTGACATGACTTTATTTGATGTAGTAAACAGTGAAGAACCTGCAACAAGTATATTTCCATTAGATTATCCTGTTTTTACTAATCCTGAATCTGACTCAGCTCCATGGAAAGTCATTTGTCTTGACGCGGGAGCAAACTATAAATCACTAGATTTTGAACTCGGTTATGATACGACACCAGCAGTTATTACTGCCTACGCAACACCAAATCCAGTAGTAGATACAAGCGACATGACTGCGACATTCACCGTAGAAACAAACGAAGCAACAATCTGCACCTATCTTGATTTACCAGGAGAAAACAATTTTATTCCTGTAGGGTTCCCTGGCTATGACTCTACAAATCCAGCAGCCTATACAACTCTACACGAAGTGGAACTTGATTTTACTGGAATTCCTCAACAATCTTTTACACAACAAATTTCTTGTGAGAATATTGCGGGAGCCCAGTCATTCGAGTCATTTACTTTTTCACTAGATCCTCAAAATAGTCTTGGTATATCATTTTCTTCCCCGTCACTTGTTAATGAAGAAACTTATACGGTAACATGGACGACAAACCTTCCTGCAACTTGCCAATACCAACTTGACGGCGGAGATATACTTCCCGCAAGCAACACAGGTTCATTCTTTCATTCAACAACAATAACTACTCCAATTCAAGATCCAGATGAAAACGAAATTGCTTTTCTGGCCTACTGTGATGCTCCGTCACTGACAACAGGTCCATCGAGTCAAGGAATGTATATTACTGTAGATCCGTTCCTTCCTGAAATAGACGTTAATCT
>CAZHNR010000019.1:0-16098 GCA_964534065.1 uncultured Methanosarcinales archaeon | reverse complement strand
TGGTGATAAACGCTACGACTTGCGAACCTGACTTTTCAACTATTACGTATGATAATCTCATACGAAATCAGCGTCTCGTACTTTTGAACGGAACACCGACATTTATGGAGGTGTATTCGTGGTCCTAAATAAAAAAGGAATTTACTATACTATTGATGCTATTTTTGCTGGGCTCATGCTTACTGCAATTATTGTATTGTTGTTCCAATCAAACTATTATGAACCTTCCCTTGACGTCTCTGCTCGAACTTCGCAGGACATGCTAGATGTTATGCAAGAACTTCGCGTTGAAGAACTTGATGATGCTTGGGTGCAAGAACATATTGATAATGCTTCGATATTTGATCCAAGTATTTCGGTACTTGATCAACTGGGTCAATTTTGGGCTGAAAATGATTCAACAAGTGCAACGCAATTATTTACAGTAGCCATGGGCGATGTGATTGACGATTTTGATAATATTGCACTACGAGCTGAATCGGACGAATTATTTAGAACAGGTTCTGCAGAGTACACGACACTTGCGGCATCCTCAAGACTTATTACTGGTATTGAAGAAGGACAGGCAACCACGGGTTCAAGTTCAAGTGCGTACTTGAAAAATGTACGAAACAAAAAAACTTCATCTTATGTATATTTTGGTGGCTATGTTGGTCAGGGTGATATTCAAGTAGAACTTGACTTGCCAAATGATTTCACGCCTTCTTCATTTATTTCTTCAGAATTAAAATTAGAAACTCCAGGAAATTTTTCCATAGAAATTAATGGTATAACTTGTGGTTCAACGTATCAAGGAATTGATGGAGAGGTTGTGATTTGGTCTTTGGATGCATGTAATGCGTCTTTGCAAAATAATCAAAATACTATTGACTTGGAATTTAATTCTGCGCTTAACGAATCTGCAATTTCAGGAGGTTTTCTAAAAATTACTTATACGACGGACGAATTGAAAGAAGAAGATACACAAGGTTTTCTTCGTTATGATTTCCCTGGCATTGAAGGTTTTATTAATTTATATGATTCTTTTTCAGTGCAAGGTCAAATAAGTTCTTACTTTGCAAATATTACTTTGTATAATGAGTATGATACGTTTCTCACCATTGCAAATGAAACGGTGCTCTATATTCCGGGGAGAAATGAAACACAAACGGTTGTGTTCTCCGCGAATAATCTTTCCTTATTGCCAACCCAAATTCCTTTGCGACTTGGAACAACAAATTTATCCAATATCACAGTAATTACTGATGGTGTGGCAACGAACTCTTTTTTAGTTACGGACGTTTCTGGAAGTATGGATGATTGTGGCTCGTATACGGAAGAGGATCAGATGTATTGTCAGTATCAATATGGGAATAGTTTCTGGAATTATTATCAATCAGTAGCTTGTCCTTATACAGGAAGTTGTAATGCAAACGAGTGTGGAGTTTCTGCTTGGTGGATTAATGATTATAAAAATCATTTCACCTACAATATAACGACTACTGAATGTAGTCAAACACTTATGGAGATAGCACAAGTTGCTGATAAATTATTTGTTGAAACAGTTCTAGGAAATTCTTCGTTAAATGAAATTGGTCTTGTTGATTTTTCAAGCAACGCAAACAGTCCTTCTCCGTTGACGAATGTGCAGGGAACATTAAATAGTGAGATTGATACCTATTCCCCTGGTGGGGGAACTTGCACGTGTTGTGGTATTAACCGTGCTAAGGATTTGCTTCTCGCTTCAGATGATGACGAAAAATTTATGGTAGTACTTTCTGACGGGGAACCGACAATGTACTGCAATGGTTTCTCAGATTATACAGGTTCAAATGGCGACGGTGCAGAAAGTAGACAAGATGCAATTGATTCTGGACAACATGCTTGCGCAAATAATATTACAGTCTACACTATTGGGTTTGGTGAGTCGATGTCTGCAACAGGGCAAAGTATTATGCAGCAAACTGCTTGTAATAGTTCCTTGTACTATGACGCTACTAATGTTGATGATCTCGCTCAAATTTATGAGGATATTGCAAATGATATTTTGCTCGTTGCAAATTATACGTCACAAACTATAGATATTTCAGGTAATTTTAGTGAAGCAACTTTATCTCCTGAATCTTATATTGATATTGAATTTACGCCTCTTGTAGAGGAAGATACGACAGGAAAACTGTCGGTGGTATTTGAAACAGAGCAATTTAATTCTTGTGACGCAACAATTTCTATTCCTGAAGGGTTAACCGTAACTGATGCAGTTGTTACGTCGTTCTCAAGTAATCAGTGGACGAAGTCCTTGCTTGTTAATGGTATTTCTGTTTTTAATCTGACGTCATATGCAAGCAATTATCCCACACTTGGTGATCCCTTCTTAGTGCAAGTACCTGCTGTGTTACTCAATGAAGGCCAGGATAATACTTTTAGTTTAGAGATTGGAGATTCTCCTACTAATTCGACAGCTTGCTCAGCAAATAATACTTTGATTTATACGGCACTTATTGATTCGGTCACACCAAGAAGCAGTACCTATGAAAATTTTCAAGGTTGTTCGTGGTCTATTGAATCTGAAAATGATCGTTTGTTTGCGTTCTCTGTACCTTCGGATTATACTGGTGGTTTGAATTGTTCGTATACGAGTAGTGCTATTAATTATAAATCAAATGACGCGTATGACGTGGCAACCTATCAGCTTCTTGAACAACTTGATCCTGATGAAAATGGAAAAATAATAGTTGACTTAGCTGAAACTGATTTAGAAATTACAATTACTATTGTGAGTGGAGTCCCATACTTGTGGGGGCCTTCTGTCGTAAGTGTGGAGTCGTGGATAGAATGATGCGAGGCAAAAAAGGGTTTACCTACGTACTTACTATGTCTTTAGTGTTGGCAGTAATTGTACTTGTATTTCTTACAGGCATTGAACCTACCTATCAAGATGATACTGATTTAGTGCGTTCGCGTGTACTTGCTATGGATGATTTTGTAACAAATCTAGAGAATGATATTAACCGAGCAACCTATATTGCTTCTTTTCGAGCTTTGTTATCTTTGGAAGATGTCGTGGCTTCACAGGGTCAATTTCTAAATGATACGGAAATGTATTTTGTCGAAGCCTTTGTTAATGGAACGATACAAGGATCTCCTGCTGTGCTAATGAACGCCTCAACCTTTAGTGACTATTTGTTGAGTGTCAATGATTTAGGAAGTGACTTAGGTTTTTTTATTGATTTACAAGTGCGAAACGTAAGCCTTTCTCATTCTGATCCTTGGCATATAGCTGTCGCTATTGATTTAGATATTTATTTAGAAGATGCACTTAACGTCGCCACGTGGAACACGACTGAACGATTCATAACGCAAGTTCCTATTTATGACTTACGTGACCCCTTGTATAGTTCGTTCACGAATAACAGAGTGCTAAATACGATACGACCGTATCCTGCAATCCCTCTAGTAAATGCAAGCAATGATACTGCACAACTCGTTGCATTCTTGAATGATTCGTATTATGTTGCTTCAGAATTTGCGCCAACGTTCTTGCAGCGTTTTGAAAATAACCTGACGCCAAGTCCAAACGGTATTGAAAGTGTTGTAAATATCGCGGAGATTTCTGCTCAAGAGATTGCAGTCTATCCAAGTCGAGTTAAAATTGATTTTATGTACTTCAACGATATTTCAGATAGTGATGTTATTTGTGGACTTGAAAATGTACCTTCGCCGTGGAGTATTATTCTTCCTGATTCTCGTATTAGTCCTTATGGTCTTACAGGGATTAATTATACGACAACATGTTAAGAACTATTTGCCAGTGGTCACATAAAATATATATACTCTGATTTGGCTTATTTTAAAAGGATGGGGAAGATTACAACAGGCTTAGATAAGCTCTTACGCCTGCTTGAAGAAAAAGGGAAACAGTCAGTCGCCGAAGCATCAGCTCGACTTGGTATTGACCCTGAAGTTGTGGGTGAATGGGTAGAGCTTCTTGAACATGAACAACTCGTTACGGTAACGTATCGTTTTTCTAAACAGTTTGTTGAAATTAAAGCGCAGGATGCAACAAAAAAAGTTGTTGTAAATGCAAAAAAAGTTGCATCAGAGCGTGATGCTTTCCATCGAAAAATTGATTCTGCAATTCATGATTTGAAACATGATACTGCAAGCTTTGAAACGCTAAAGTCCCAGTATGAAAAAATCCAGCGTAGCGTCAAAGATGAATTAGAATCTGTTCGGGTGCAAATGAAAGAACTTGACCGTTTTGAGCAACTGCGAACAGGAATAAACAACAAAATTGAAGAACAGCAGAAGGACTTCAAGAAGTTCACAAAAGAATATGATGAACTTGTTGGTTCCTATGATGCTGAGTATAAAGAGTTTATAGCAAAGATTGCTGCACAGCAAAAGATTGTTCAAGAAATTAAAAAATCCATTTCAGGCCTCAAAGATCAAAAAGAAGAAGCTGAAAAATCTGTTATGGAAGGTATTGAGCAGTTGCGTGCAGTTTCAAGTGAGTTAAATGAGAAGTTACATGAACTTTCCTCAGCAGAAAAGAAAGTCGAGGCTATAGACAAAAAACTTGACAGTCTTGAGTCCGGTGCACAGAAAAGCAAAGAGCAGTTTATTGTTGCACTCAGTAAAAAGATTGGTCAGCGAAAAGAAGCGCTTGAAGTAGAACAGGAAGAACTTCTCCGTAGCACAAAAGACAGGGTAAAACATATTGAAGAGTACACGTCATCTGGAAAAATTGCTTACGAGCGGTTTAGCTCACTTTTTATGGATAAGATAAAAACACTTGATTTCTTTGATGATATAACTAAAGAGAAAAAAGAATTACTCAAAGATATGGAGGAACTCAAGAAAAAAGTTGATACGCTTTTAGTTACTAGTCAGTATGCAAAAGTCAAAGGACAGATTGGAGATATTGAATCTGTTATGGAGAAGTATCTGAAGCGAAAAGAATCGCTTAAAGAAAAGATTAGTCAACTCCTTACTTTCATAAATAAATAATGTGATTTCCATGGTTAAACAAACGAAAAAAACTAAAAAAACTACTACGAAAAGTGGTGCAAGGAAATCTTCTCAAAAAAAAACGCTTAAGAAATCAACTTCTACAAAGAAAAAACGTTCTCCAACTGAAGTAAAAAAAAGACTGGAAGCTTGTATTCGTAAAGAGACAAAAGAAAAAATTATGGACAAATACGAGTACTTGTCTGAAGATATTCCTATCACGATTACTATTCGTAAGGAACAGAAAGAATTTATTCCCCTCTACGATATTGAACTCTCCGCTATTAGTAAGACGACAGAGTTAATGCTTGAGCGAGTCCGTCAAGAACTCATCAAAAAAGTGAACCTTGGAATTGCCGACCTTAATGATATAAAAAAAACAGGTATTGTTGAGGATCGTTTCGAAGAACTTATTAGTATTCTTATCAATAAGTATTTTCCAGACAGTGATATGGAAACTTCACACTTTCTTTCTTCCTACCTTAAGATTCAAAGTCTTGGCCTTGGTAAATTAGAATTGATTATGAGTGATCAAAACCTTGAAGAGATTGTTATTAATCAAGCGGCTGAGCCGGTGTGGGTGTATCATAAGAAATATGGTTGGTTAAAGACAAATATTTTCCTTGAAGATGAAGAGGAAATCAAACATTATGCAAGTATTATCGGACGCCGTGTCGGTCGACAAATAAGTGTACTCGCTCCCCTTCTTGACGCTCACATTGGTGCAGGAGATAGGGTAAATGCAACACTTAATCCGGTGAGTACGCAAGGAAATACGATAACAATTCGTAAGTTCTCAAGGGATCCTTGGACGATTACTAAATTTCTTAATACAAAAACAATTTCAACAGAAGCAGCTGCACTTATTTGGTCTGCTATTCAGTACGAATTGTCAACACTTATTGCAGGAGGAACTGCTTCAGGGAAAACTTCAGCGCTAAATGTGTTTGCAAGTTTTTTCCCTCCAAATCAACGTATTATTTCAATTGAAGATACGCGTGAGATTCGTCTCCCTAAATTCTTGCACTGGGTTCCTTTGAATACGATGCTTCCTAATGCTGAAGCCAAAGGAAAAATTGACATGGGTCAATTACTGGTAAATAGTTTGCGTATGCGTCCGGATAGGATTCTGGTTGGTGAGGTACGTCGAAAGCAAGAGACAGAAACTTTATTTGAAGCTATTCACACAGGGCATTCTGTATATGCAACTTTTCACGCAAACAACGCACAAGAAGCAGTTGACAGGTTGACCAATCCTCCTCTTGATGTTCCAAAAATAATGCTTCCAGCTATTTCCTTAGTAGTTGTCCAGTTTCGTAACCGAAGAAGTGGGATGCGTCGGACTTTCCAAATAGCTGAAATAACTCCGAAAGGAGATGCTACTGTCATTATGCAGTACAGCGCGAAAAAAGATGTACTTGAACCGGTGAGCAAATCATTGGCAAATTCTCATTTTTATACGAGTATTAAGAATGTTACAGGTATGACAAATAAAGAGATTGATGAAGATCATGAAGAAAAAGTAGCTGTGCTTCAGTATCTTATGGAGCATGACATTTCATCAGTTGATGGTGTTGGTCGAATTATGGCTGAGTATTATACTGATAAAGACACTCTAATGTGTTATGTGGAGGCGAACGAGAAGTTCCCTCTTTAGACTATGGCATTCTTCAAAAAATTATCTCGTTCTTTTCCTGGCTTAAAGGCTAAGTTGCAACAGGCAGGTATTCTTGATGAGCCTGAGGACTATCTAAAAAAGATGGGCGTGATGTCTTTCTTTGCAAGTTTTGGTTTTTCCTTGTTAATATTTATTGTTACGCTTTCACTTCTTATTGCTTTAGCTATTCTTATTGTGGTTACGCCGTTATTGTTTATGTATTTGATTAAGTATGTTGATGTGAAAAAAGAGCAAGTACGAAAAGATATTGATCAAGAAATTGTATTTGCTGGAAGATATCTTATGATTGAGATTAGTGCGGGCGTTCCTATGCATACAGCCTTTGAGAATGTCCATCGTAATTATGATGTTGTTGGCGTCTATTTTGGTGAAATTGTAAGTAAAATTTATTTGGGAACGAGCATGGATGATGCAATTAATGAAGTCCTGATTATGTCTCCCTCGCCTAACTTGCGACGAGTATTATGGCAGTTGTTAAATTCTATTAAAACAGGTTCTGATGTAGGTCCTTCACTTGAAGTAGTTATTAATCAAATCGTAAAAGAACAACAGGTATCTGTAAAAGAGTATGGAAGAAAATTAAATCCACTGGCGATGTTTTATATGATGGTGGCAATTATTATGCCAAGCCTTGGAACAGTTATGCTTGTTGTTATGTCAACCTTCTTAGGCTTGAACATTAGTTTGGTAATTCTTCTTGCCATCGCTGGTTTAGTTGGCTTTGTACAATTCATGTTTTTATCTATTATAAAATCATCTCGTCCTCCTATTAGTGCACAATGAAAAAATCTAGATCGAAAAAAAAAGCTGTCAAAGAACTTGAAGATGTACAGAATAATAAAATTCTTACAAAATTCAAAAAGAAAAATGCTTTTGTTAAACAAAGAATTGACCGTTTAGTAAATAGATATCTGGATCTTGCGGGGGTGGATTCTTCTTGGGCAAAAGTAAAACGAACTATTCTCATTGTTGTGACAACAATTACAACCGCTTTAACGCTTGCGCTTCTCATTGCTTCGCATATTGTAGGTTCTTTCACGTCTGATGTTATTCGTTTACTGCTTGGAATTTGGACTGGTGTTTTTGCAGGTCTTATTGTTTTGAGTATTATTTTTCTTTTTGTCTATCTTGATTTTAGAATTTATCAAAGGACAAAACAACTTGAAGAAGTGCTTCCTGATTTCTTGCAGTTGACTTCTGCAAATATTAGTGCTGGAATGCCTATTGATAGGGCATTGTGGCTTGCGGTCAGACCGCAGTTTGGTGTCTTGTCTGAGGAGATGCAAGAGATTGCAAAATCCAATTTTACTGGTGATGACTTAGAAGAGAGTCTTATCAGATTTTCCAAACGTTATAAGTCGCGCATGCTTAAAGAGTCAGTGAGTTTAATTATTGCAGGAATTCAATCTGGTGGTGAGCTTGGTAATTTGCTCGCACGAATTGCAGAGAATATTAGAGAGACGCAACTCATGCAAAAAGAGATTAGTGCAAGTGTTATGTCTTATGTTATTTTTATTGGTGCGGCAACAGTTGGTGCTGCTCCTGTACTTTTTGCCTTAAGTAAACAAATGCTTTCTGTTATTACGCAGTTAACGTCTTCTTTTGGTACTGAAGGTGGTGGCGCCTCAAGTATTGGAAGTTTCTCCTTGAGTTTTTCAGAGGCTGGTGTTTCATCTGCTGATTTTAATATATTTTCTATTGTGATGATTGGTGTGTCTTGTTATTTTGCAGCAGGTATTATTTCTACAATTCGTAAAGGGAATACGCATGAGCAAGTAAAGCTTTTCCCTATATTTTTTGGTGTTGGAGTGTTGTTCTTTTTCATTGCGACCGCTGTCTTAAGTTACCTCTTCGCAGGTTTCTTGCAGTAAGTTTTATAAATGAATTCACTGTTCTTTGAATAACATATCCTTGGGGGTATGGTCTAGTGGCTATGACACCGCCTTTACACGGCGTTGATCCCCGGTTCGAGTCCGGGTACCCCCATTCTTTTTTCTCATTATATTTTACCCGAACTCGAACGGAGTTCCCTTTAGGGTGCAAATAATTTATTTTCAAATTATTAAGCACGGTCCGGGTACCCCCATTCTTCTTTTTTTGTTGTTTCTTTCTTTCCGGTCTCGAACCTCGGTTCGTACAGAAATCTTTTTATTCTCATACTTACTTGTATTCTTCTATGACTGAAAAACAAATTCCCGAAGTATCTCTTTTTACTCTTGCTCAACTCACTACGTACCGTGCACCTCTGCTTTCTGAAGTAAGTTCTCGTTTGCAAAACTATTCTCCACAGGTACCTCTGGAAATGCGAGGTATAGTCGATGATTATAGTAAAAGAGCTTCGGATTTGTATGCTGTTGCGGCAAAAAGTCTTTCTGAGCTGTCCCCGCAAATGTCTAGAGTTGAAGATTTTGATACCTTGATTCCAAGTACAAACTCGTCCGTGGACAATCTTATTGAGTTTACGCATAATTTTAGTAAGTATTTACTGTCTTCTCCTGATGCCTATAAACCTCAGGTGAACCGCGCTGCCAAAGCTCTTATGAGTGCTAAGCAAGAGCTTTCTTCGCTGTCTGACATAGTGCAAAAGTATGCTCGTTAGAGAAATAAGAGAAGACTTGCAGCCATAACTGCCATGCCTATGATGAGTCCGTAAATATAGTTATGGTGATGGCCAAATTTCTGTGCGCTAGGAATTAATTCATCAAGTGAAATGAATACCATAATTCCTGCAACTCCTGCAAATAGGATGCCAAAAACGAGTTCTGAGAATAGATTTCTAAGAAGTATAAATCCAAGCACTGCTCCTATGGGTTCTGCAAGACCTGAAGCGAAACTATACCAAAATGCTTTTTTGCGTGATCCTGTTGCGTAGTAAATGGGTACGGACACGGCTATACCTTCTGGGATATTGTGAATTGCAATTGCTACAGCTATAGCGATACCGAGAGCTGGATCTGAGAGTGTTGCTGCAAATGTTGCAAGTCCTTCAGGAAAATTGTGAATAGCAATAGCCAGTGCGGTAAAAATTCCCATGCGATGTAGTTGTCGAAATTTCTTTGCTTCTGCTTTGTCTTTCATTTCCTCAACGGCGTGCGCTTCATGAGGATTTTCAAAACTTGGAATCATCCTATCGATTATTGCGATGAGTGCTACTCCTGCAAAAAATGATCCTATAAGTACCCATTCTCCTGCTACTGCTCCAAGCTCTTCTTGTAATGACGCGCGAGCTTTTACCAGAATTTCAACAAAGGAAACATAGATCATTACTCCTGCAGAAAAACCGAGAGCTCCTGCAAGAAACTTCACATTGGTTCGTTTTGCAAAAAAAGCAAGTGCGCTACCAACACCTGTTGCAAGACCTGCAAAAAGGGTCAAGAGAAATGCAAGGACAATTGTATTCATAGGAGCGCGAAAGAAAAAATAACATATAAAGTTATATGATATAACTAAAAGGTAGTAACTTGAAAGAAAAATTTATAATACTTACTTCACTAAGCAGGTTTATGTCTACATATCAGCGAATTAACAAAAGAGGACTGGGAGAAATAATTAGCTATCCTTCACGAAGAAAAAAATCGCATATTGTCATTGTTCCTGGTCTTTTAGGAACTAAAGAAGATTATCAACCGTATTTAGCAGATATTCTTAGCAAAGAATTTACGGTTTCACTTATGCAATTACCTGAAAAAGGCTTTGTTTCCAAAAAACCTTTACTTACATCGATACGTAGTATGGCTCGGTATGTACAGCAACACTCAAAAAGAAACCCTGTATATATTGCGCATGGCCTTGCCAATGCAGTGGTTGCTACTGCAGTAAATAATTATGCTCTTCAAATTAAAGGAATGTATGGAATTGCCCCTTATCCTGGTAGTGACTCGTTGACAGGAATAAGAACTCTTGGACGTCTACTCGCTGAAGATTTTGCTATGCAAGCCGTATCTTTAGAGTCTGAATTAAAAACTACTCGTATGCAGGCTATTCCAAAACGTTTTGTGTATGGTGATGCTGATTTTTTTACTGGAGCAAATGATTATAAAACTCGTCTTCATTTTCGCCATTTTCTACGTAAAGCGTGCGAAGATAAGAATATATCTTCTTGGTGTTTTGCTAATAAAAATTATTCCTTCAATAACGGAGTTTTAGATGGGAAAACTTTTAATAAATCTGACCCTTTAGCGTTAATTGACGATATACGGGGCTTTGTACAGAACTTGTACAAATAACTTTATATACTTCTTAGCTGCTAGTATTCTTGTGTGGTAATGGTATCAACAGTTAGTAATCCTAAATCGAGTCATGAACAAGTTCTTGATATAGTTCTTAAAGAAGATGATTTGAACTGGAAAGATTTGATTATGGACCTTGTCCGTAGTGAAGGGATGGATACTTGGGATATTGATGTTTCTTTGCTTGCAAAGCGTTTTCTTGAACTTCTTACTGAACTCAAGGAAATGGATTTTCGCATTAGTGGAAAAATGGTGCTTGCCTCAAGCTTACTTCTTAAAATTAAAAGTGACCGTCTACTTCTTGATGGTATTGCAGGACTTGACAATCTTATTAATGGTCAACAGGAAGAAGAATATTTTCCTGAAGAGGGAGATGCTTTTGAATATGAGCAATATGATTTGCAGCAATTTCTTAATGATCAGAAAAAAATTGTTCCTCGAACGCCACAGCCCAGAGAACGGAAAGTTTCTGTATTTGACTTGGTTTCTGCGTTAGAACAAGCTCTTGATGCGGATGCAAAACGGCACCGTGTCATGTCAAAGACTCGCGGTGAACAGGAAGAAGTAAAAGCTCCAAAAAAAGTATTTGACTTATCGCAAACGATGGAAAGCATTTCAACAAAACTAGGAAAACTTTTTATCAAACCAACAACAAAAATTTATTTTCATGACCTTACTCCTGGAACTGGAAAGCAAGAAATGGTCTATACATTCCTGCCGCTACTTCATTTAGAGAACGCAAGAAAAGTTGACCTCTTCCAAGAAGATCATTTCGGTCCTATTGAAGTGCAAGTAAAAAATAGAAAATTCTAGTCGCGTGGCGCTTTGTCAAGTTCGCCAACATATGCTTTATCTTCACGGCACCATATCCATTTCTGCCCTGGTTCTGCACTACCAAGCATGAGATGTTTTTGAGCTGTTGCATGTTTTGTCGCGTGTCGTCCAGTACTTGAATCGCAGCAGCCTACATGGCCGCATTCTAAGCAAAGTCGAAGAGCAACCCAAGATAAATCTTGCGCTACGCATTCAGCGCATTCGTTTTTGTCAGTAGTTTTTACAGTGATTCTATCCAAATGAGTACATTCCATATGTATATTATCCCAACAAGCCCTTATAACTCTTATGCAATCTCCTTTATTGTTTCTTTTTCATTCTTTTCCTTACTATTCCAGTTCACCAAGAATGAACTTTGCACCGTTGGATGGCGTAGCCATAATTCCAACGTGAGTAAGAGAACATATCGATGCAGAGGCCTGCAAGGCTCCCAAAAATCTTTGATTTTTTAGGACCGACATCCGAAGGCAAAAATACATGAATGAAGCGAAGCATTTATATATCCCAGTATACAAAAGTGTGACGGTGTATGTGTGATGTTTAAAGATAATAAAGAATTAACCTTATTTTTTGCTGTGCTGACTATTGGCTTGTTTGCCTTTGTTATTAGTGTGCAGCCTGTTTCTGACAATACTTCTGGCCTTGCTGCTAAGGATTTTTTTGATGCTAAGTCTCGAAATGATATGTACCGACAAGATGTCGGACAAGATATAATACGAGCAGAGCAGCTACGTCGAGCTGAAACGAGAGAAGTTACGGCTTACCTTGCCTCTTTTAATGAGGAAGTTATCGAAAAAGGTGGCCCTTTAGAAGAAACCCCTGAAAATTTTAAGTTAGGTGTAGGCGGTCCTAAGGGTACATGTTTACCTGTAGGTCAAGCGAATTTCCCTGATGCTGATAGTCCTGGAGATCTTCCTTGGGATCCAAATGGTTTAGGTAAAACTTATTTTGACAGTTGTTATGAACTAGTTGAAGATGTCACTTTGGAATATCCTCTACATATTGCTGAGGATGGTAAATTAGATTGTATGGGTCACACGCTCACACTCATCGCTTCTGCGTATGAGATACGTTTAGGCCATAATGCTGAGCTAGCAAATTGTGATGTTATTTATGGACCAGGTGATTCTTGGTATGTTATTGCTATGAACAGCATTATTAGTGACTCGACTTTTGAATACGCCTATGATCCTCAGGATAATATGGTGCGAGTTATGGTGGTTGCTCTTGGTGGTCTACAAATGACGAATGTTGAAATCGAGAATAGCGAAGATGGTATTGGTGTGCAATTGCAAACAGGAACAGGTCAGGGTATTGAAAATACTCAATTCATCTTTGACAATGTAGAAGTATCTGGTGGTCGAATGGGTGTACAAACAGTAGGTGTGCAAGGTGCAGAAATAAGTATGACTGACGTAGATGTAACTGATACTATTTGGGGCTTGAGGTTAAATGATGCAAGCAATACTTTTGATAACGTAAGAAGCTGTGATAATTCTAACCGTGATTTTTATGCTGAGGATCCAAGTATATGGTCTTCATCTTACGTTGGTACGTTAGAGGCAGATGTCTTAAATCCTGATGAATCTGCAATGTATCCTGGTCTTGACGTTTCTCCTTGTTCTACTGTTGTTGAGGTTGATGGTGATGTTACTATTTTAGGTCCTGATGGTGCTGGTGGTAATGAGGATGATGATGGTCCTGTTAAGACTCAGGCGCAGTACAATGCTGTTGTAGGTGAATAATTATGTTTAAAGATAATAAAGAATTAACCTTATTTTTTGCTGTGCTGACTATTGGCTTGTTTGCCTTTGTTATTAGTGTGCAGCCTGTTTCTGACAATACTTCTGGCCTTGCTGCTAAGGATTTTTTTGATGCTAAGAGTCAGAATGCTCAGTATCGTGAGCGTTTTGGTGTTGATTCTGCTCAGGTTCGTCGTGAGTTAACTACTCGTGATATTGAGTACTATGAGCAGCGTATCGCACAGCATAAAGAGCGTTGGGCAGATGAATTAAAAGCTGAAGGACATATTGCAGTTCCTACGCCAGAAAATTTTAAGCTCAAAACTAGTATTGGCCGACCAAAGGATAACTGTGAACCTTTTTCGCAATTAATTTATAATGACAGTATGAGTAGCAGTGGTTTTGTGGGTTTAGACAATCCTGGTGGTTGTTTTGAACTCACTGAAGATGTGATTATAGATTACAATCAATTACATATTCTTGACGATACAACGCTGTATTGTGGTGAGTATACGCTCACTTTGCACGAAGAGCTAGTTATCTTAAATAATGGTCTTGTTGACGGTTGTACTATTGAATTAATTGTTGATGAATCAATGAAAGTTTGGATTCGAAACGCAGGTATTGTAAATTCTAATTTTTACTATGCTTCAGCTGGTGCAAACTTTGATCAGTATGCTATTTTTGTAAATGGCGCTGCATATATTTCTAATATTGATATTGAATCTCATGATATTGCAAAAGGCATTTGGCTCAGTGGCTCCTGGCCTGCATTTGGTGTGGATACGGCCGGACCTTATGTTATTGAAGACGTGAGTATTAGTTCTGGAAAGCATGGTATCCTCAATTCAGGAGAACTTGCACAAGCTTCATTTACTGATATCGATATTACTGAAGCAATGCGAGGTATGCGTCTCTATCCTCTTGACGTCACATTTGATAATGTTCGTGTGTGTGACAGTACGGAATGGGATTTCACTATTGATACTCCTGCATGGTATGGTTCTACGTATGCAGGCGATTTAGAGGCAAGTCTTGTCTATGGTGATGCAAGCGATCATCCTGGCTTAGTACTTTCAGATTGTTCTGACTTCAATGTAGTTGAGGTTGATGGTGATGTTACTATTTTAGGCCCTGATGGTGATAATGACAACGATGATGGTCCTGACGTTGTTGAGTATGAGAGCGAGTACGCTGTTCTCACCTCTGGCTAATTTTTTTTATTTTTTTTACTTCTGAGGGAAGGTTTTTTAAAGTTAGACGGGCTAGTGATTTCTATGCACGTAGCAAAACAAAGTATTGAAGGAAACAGCCTAGTCGGCTTATACATGGTACCGCTTGACGATGTCGTCTTTGTCGCACCGAGTGTGTCAGAGGAACAACGAAAAACAATTGCACAAGTATTTCAAGCTGAAGTAATTGAATTAACTATTGCAGGAACGGGTCTTTTAGGTATTTTTTTGGCTACAAACGGTTCTGAACTCCTTGTTCCTTCTGTACTTTTTGACCATGAAGAAGAAGTGCTCAAAAAATCAGGAGTCTCTTTTCATATTTTTGAAACAACCCAATCTTGCTTAGGAAATAACATTGTAGCGACAAAGAAAGGAGCACTTATTGCTCCTGGTTTTTCTGATGAAGAAAAGAAAGCTTTAGAAGCAATTCTCAAGACTCCACTTAAAGAAGCTATGCTTCATGAAGCAACGACGATAGGTAGTTATATTGCTTGCAATGATACGCATGGGTTAGCAAGTTATGAATTCTCAGACGAACAACTAGATGATTTTGAAAAATTCTTAGGAATCAAATTAGATACAGGCACTGTTAATCTTGGAGCAACGCAAGTGCATAGTGGTATTGCAGTGAATAACAATGGTTTTATTATTGGGGAACAATCTGGAGGTCCGGAAGTAGTACATGCAGATTTCGCCCTTGGATTCTTGGAGGATTAGAATGAAAGAC
This sequence comes from uncultured Methanosarcinales archaeon, assembly GCA_964534065.1. Taxonomy (GTDB): domain Archaea; phylum Nanobdellota; class Nanobdellia; order Woesearchaeales; family SKGA01; genus SKGA01. Next base: position 667 of record CAZHNR010000019.1, on the reverse strand, counting down.
GGTGTTGCTGCAAAACAATATGTCGAACTTGAACTCCTCAACAAACAAGTACAAAACTTAGAACGACAAGTACAACTTACTGATCAAGAGATTGAACATGGCGTACTTGCATTGCGTATGCTTGATGAATTTTCTCAGGCAAAAACTGATCAGGTAATTCTTATTCCTCTGGGTAGTGGGGCATTTTGCAGTGTGCAAGCTGGTGATGTTCGTTCTGTGAAAATGGCTGTCGGAGCTGGCGTGTTAATAGAACGTGAAGCAAACGAAGCAAAATCTGGTTTAGAAAAACAATTGCAACAATTGAAACAGCATCGTGAACATTCTCTTGAGTTACATGATGAACTCATTGATAAAATCGTTGCAGTTCAGCAAGAGATTGAAATGCAGTTAGAGCAAAGGTAGAACGATGTTTGGATTTCTCAAAAAAAAGTTAAAAGATGCTGTTGGAAAATTCACAAAGAAGGCTGAAGAAGTAGTTGAGCCTGTTGACGAATCTGAATTAAACGAAGACCAACAAGTCGCACTTGCAAAGGAATCCAAAGAAAAGAAATCTTCTAAGAAGAAACAAGAAGTTGCAGTTGAAGAACCCTTTGTTATTCCTGAAACAGAATCTCCTGAACCAACACTTTCTGAAGAACTTATGGCTACTGAAAAAGTAGTTGCACAA
>CAZHNR010000018.1:15605-17224 GCA_964534065.1 uncultured Methanosarcinales archaeon | reverse complement strand
TATGAATACGGTGATGATACGCATTTAGATTTTTTCCCGGAGAAAATGGTGAAAGGTCGAATTGATCAAATCGATCATTCTTTGTACGTTATTGCAGATACAGACAAACACGAACTCAAAGGAATAGATCCTAAAAAAATTATGAGAAGCAGTGTTTCTGGAAAGCAAGCCCGTGAATGGTTAGAAGAAAAAGAGAATAAAGGAGAATTTTCATGGACTTTATGTATGTACGGGACACAAGCGATGGCGGATGAAGTTAATATGTCTCTTGAAGACTACTGGCAAGAAATAATTCAAGCCTGTTATTTACATGATGCTGATCCTGTTGCGAGCTGGAAACAATTTCGTGAAAAGAATCATGCAGCCCGGGACTGGTTACAATCTCTTCCTATTGATACTTTACATGTGCAGTCCGAACATATCGATCTTACTTTGAAACTAGGAGAGCAACGACAATGGACTGGTTTTAGCGGTCATAACATTCCAAGCTTTGAAATATTTACGAGTCCAGACTGGAGAGGAACAAACGGAACTATTCGTTTTACTGAACCTTTGTATCGTTATGGGAACCTTATCACTGACATTGAGCTGACCTTTAAAGATGGTCTTGTTGTTAACGCAACTGCGAGTCAAGGTGAAGATGTACTCAAAGAAATGATTGCAACAGAAGGAGCAAATAAAGTCGGTGAATTTTCACTTACAGACGCGAGCTTCAGTCGCATTACTAAATTTATGGGTGAAACATTATTTGATGAAAATGTAGGTGGTGAGCATGGAAATACGCATATTGCTTTAGGTAATTCTTATCATAACTGTTTTGACGGCGACCCCGCAAAAAACACTGAAGAAGACTGGGAGCGTCTCGGTTTTAACAAAAGTATTGTGCATACAGATATAGTTTCCACCGCTCCTCGAAAAGTTACTGCAACTCTGCAGGACGGTACTCAAAAAGTAATCTATGATAAGGGTCATTTTTGTCTAGATTAAGTTGCTCTTCAGCAATTTTTACTGCTTGGCGGTAATCATGCACAAAAGTTGATCCAAACTGTGTTGCAATAGTTGAGAAATAACTTTGTGTAGATTCTTTTTCTTGTTTTATTAGTTGAGCTACCTGTAAAGCTTCCTCTGCTGTGGTGAATGCAAGATACAGTGCAGGATGTGTTGTTATAGTTAGGCGATGCATTGCAGGAAGATACAGTTCTTTTGTTGTGTGTGGTAATTTATGTACGCTTGGCTCTCGTTTAAAGAATTGCTTAACTCTTTCACGTTGGGTTCGTTCCCGTATTATTCCTCCTTGCTTTGCACAAGTAAAAAACACGCGTTCATAATTAAGAAAATTATGATGCTCATTTGAAGCCACATACAAATCCTTATGAACATGCCTTACTCCAGGGGTTATACCGTTCTCGGTAGATGGACTTAAGTGAGATAAAATATGATACATGAGGGAGAAGATTCTTTCTTGGTTTTTAATAGTTTAGAAATTATGTGTTTCGCTACTTAGTCTTTATCATCTGTCCTGACTGTGGTTGCTATCTTATGACTGCACTCAGTTAGGAATGCTTGATACTGTGTTATTTTACTTATTTTTTGGAGAAAATAGTTGTGGAAATTTTCGG
>CAZHNR010000018.1:8764-15595 GCA_964534065.1 uncultured Methanosarcinales archaeon | reverse complement strand
TGTATTTGCCTGAGGGAATGGTGTTTTTGGCAGGGGTTGTTTGAGAAAAGTAGCGAGCTTTTCCCATCCATCTTCCTTAAGATTCATGACAAGAAGGTCACCTGGACGGTCTTTGAAGTAATTTTGCACATCTTTATTATGTGTTTCATATCTTTTGATGTATTGTGATTTGCTTGCTTGTGGTGATCCAATGCCATATATCCACTTTCGCATAGCTGTGCTTTTATTTTTGAAGTGTGCAGATATACTCTGGTACCATGACTCGGTATCGCGTAGAGTTAGAATAAATTTACTGTGAGGATAGGCTTTGTCGAGTTCCTTGTACAGGAGAGGCCAAGGGTTATCTTGAAACGCATCGTATTTTTCAATGAGGGGCTTCACTTTCTCAAAGGTGTTTTTTCCTATGTCTGCATCATGCACTCTGTTTGGTCCGGTGACGCTGTAGCCAAGTGTTCTTAGAGCGAGAGCGAGACTGGTGGTTCCTGTTTTATGGAATCCGATAACGAATACTTTTTGCTTCATATGATATATGTTATTTCTTTGGTTTTTATTAGTTTTTTTGATTAGAACTAGATTTCTGTATTACTGACGAGTTCATACATTGGTTGATAGAGCTTGAAAATAGTTTGTGGAAGAGGGATAAGTAAAGCGTGTGTGTATTCTTGAAGAAAAGATTTCATAGATACAGATACTGTTTTTTTCAAAGGTTTTTCTTCTTTAATTGCCTTAGCAACATCTTTTCGCTTCATTGGATGAATAGTTGTTTTCACGTAGGGCATAATAGGAATAAAACGAATTTTTTTAAGGAGTGCATTTTCTTTTTCTGCGAGAACTGAGGGACGAAGTATTTGATATTTTTTGTCCGATTCCTGTAAGAGTCGTTCACATTTTCCTTTTTCTTTAAAGTAGGGATGCGATTTCTGTTCATCTGCACCAGCAGCGCTAATAAATATTATTTTTGCTTTCGTTTTTTGCTTCAGGAGAACTTGTAGTCCTTGCGTTGCAATGCTATGCTTCTTCGAGAAATCTGTTGGGGGAAATCCTATGGTGTAGATGATGCTCTCCTTATTTTTGATAGCTTGTTTTAATAACGTTTCATCAAGGATATTGCCGGTGTAATCTGCATCATGCAAACTGAATGTTTCTGCATCAAAATAGTCTGCAAGATAGGAACCGAGAAATCCATTTCCAATCACAAGCGTCTTCATTAACATGAGTTAAGAGAAAACTCTTTATATGTATAGTGAAAAAGCGAGCCTGGGGGGATTCGAACCCTCGATCTACGGCTTAGAAGGCCGTTGCCTTATCCAGACTGGGCCACAGGCTCATTGAATCATAAGGATGGGTACCGCTTTTAAAAAGTTATCTTTCTCTTTTACTTTTTTATGCGTCTAGAACGTCTCTTGTTTACTTATGCGAATTTGTTGGCTTGCTGTTTATACTTATTTGAAATGTGTTTTACCCTTGAGTTTAGGATCTGTTTTGAGTTCTTCGTGAGCTTGTTGTAGTTCTTCTTTCTCACCAGGTTTGAATACATAGTCTTCACTAACAATCCAACCTCTACAGTTCTTGCTTTGACAATAACAAGGAAAATATTCATCAGGTTCATCGAAGCCGTAATTATACGTTAACTCTTCACCTTTTTTAATATCGCGAATTGCTTCAATCCAGATTTCTTCATCATCATAGTTAATAGCTTCGCAGTTGGGCTCGCAAGAATGATTGATGAACTTTGCTTCATTGCCGCCACGAGTAGCGTCAATATCTTGATGCTCATTAAGTGTGAATACCCAGAGTTCGCCTTTTGATTTATGCTTATTTTCAGTTTTTTCAGCGGTGGCTTTGGTGATGACTTTTCCTTTGTATTCAATAATAGAAGTACCTTTAGGAATATCTTTTGTGGCAAATCCTCCCTTGCCTTTAATGCCTACTTGTTTAACCATAAACCATTCATTCATAGCGCAGAGTCAAGAGAATTTGCTTATAATGATTTTGATTTTATGAAGAAAGTTAAAAAATAAAAAATGTCTGAGTTAACTCAGTACTTTGAGGTCGTCAATATTAACTGAGTCTCTTCCATGCTCGATAGCGTTTCGACAGACTTCTTCCATGCACAGAAGGAAACTTCGTGTGCTTTTTTCAGGAAGACGAGAATAGACTTTCTTAATATTTGCATCGCTAATCAATTTTTCATTGCCGTCAAGTCTACTTCGAACAAGAGCTACTGCATCTTTTTCATGTAAGCTTTTGAGCTGCATAATATTCTTGCCAATTCGTTTTTTTAATTCCGGCGAAATACGTGATTCTTTGAGAGATTTATCAATAAAGAGCGCTGCATGGAAGTGACCTGTATCAAGATAATGTATGATTTGTTCACAGTCTTTTGCATTAATCTTTTCCGTTTCATCAACAATAAGAAATGCATTTTTTGCTTTGATGCCAAACAGTTTTCCAAAGGTACCTTTTGCTCCTGTTAAGAGATCCTTGTAATTCATCGCTCGGTCTGACCTATTTCTACTGATGTAAATAACATCACGCTGGTCTTTGAACTCGTTGATTAAATATTTGAGAATGGTTGTTTTACCTTGACCATATTCTCCTTGTAAGAATGCAACTTTTCCTTGGTGCACCCATTCTACTAATGTTTCAATTTCTTTATCGTAACCGATGACTTCATCGTTGAAGAATCCTGGTTTAATAGTAAAAGGATTATAGATGTAATTGAGTTGTTCATACCAAGTTATTTTACGCATTTGCTTCACCTTTCTTAGGTTTTTCTTCTGCTACAATTTCATTTTCAAATGCAGCATTGCATTCTGGACAGGCAACATCACTCTCAGTAACAATAGCACCGCAGTTTCCGCAGAACATTTCTTGATCAGGATTTCTATAGTATTCACCGACTTTCATAATCTTTGAACCTTTTCCGTCAACAACGCTTGCTACATCTGCGTCCAGCACATGATCAAGTTCTTCACGGTCATCCTTGTCCAGTTTTTCTTCAAGTACTTTGAGGTGTTTTTCTTCAACATTTGTTGCGTCTGAAAAATGCATTTCTTCAAAGACTCTATGTAATTGAATAAGGAATTGTTTAGGATTCTTTTTTGCAGAAGCATATACTTTCTTTATGAATTTCTCAGAGATGATTGGATCTACTGCTTCATCTTTTTCGTCAAGTCGTTCAAGTGCAAGCTGTACTGCCTCCTTCTCTGTTAAATGACTTAATTTAATTATTCGTTTACCAATTCGCTGTGCGAGACTTGGAGGAAATCCTACTTTATTGAATGATGTTCCTGTGCAGACGATAGATTGTAAATATCCTTGATCAAAGTAATATTTGAGTCGTTCAAGATTTACAAGAGAAAGTTCATCGATATTATCGAGGAAAAGAATCATGTCTTTTGGTTTTTTGCCAAATAGTTTACCTGCAAGGCCATTCTTACCTCGAAGTAAATCTTCAATATTGAGTGTTTTTGTCAGCGTAGCCGCGTTTACATAAATAACTCTACCACGGAATGTCTTCATGACTTCTCGAAGAAATTTAGTTTTACCTGAGCCTGTAGCTCCTTCTATAAATACAATACTTCCTGATTTCAAGTAATATAATGTATCATTGAGCTGACTTTCTTGACCGATTAGAGGAGAGTTCTCTTTAAAGGGACTTAATAAAAAAGGATTTTCATAATATCCAAGTTGTTTATACCATATATCCATACAACCATCACCACGTTAGTTAGGGTATATGGTAGTTATACTAGTTATATAAACATTACGATTGTTTCTTCACTTTCAAGTGCTCGCAGAAATTATCCTTTAAATATGCATCAATTTTTTATTCGTTGCACTATAGGATGTAGGAAGAAAATATATGAGAAAATATGAGCTGAATTTCTCCAGCTAGTAAAATAAAACTATGCTTTTTTCTTCAAGTCCAAAGCAATCCATTCAGGTTTCCCAAGACCTTCTTGACGCATGGTCAGACCAATTTTAGGATTGGACAGATCTTTGAAAGAAACTGCAACGACTCGTGCAAAGCATTTGTCTCCAACTTTTAATGAACGGTTACTTTCTTTACCTTGCAAAGCTTTGTCTTTACTGAAGGAGACGAAGTCGTTCATAGTCTGGCCGATATGGATAATACCTTCAACAGGACCGACAGATAAGAATGCACCGAAGTCAGTAATATCTTTCACTTTACCAAGCATAACTTCTTGATTATCAGGCATATAACATAATAATTCAAAACCTGCACGGTAGAATGCAGCACCGTCACCAGGAATAATTACTCCTTCTTCAACAGCGTCAAGCTTAATTACATCAATAACATATCCTAATTCTTTGGAAACATATCCAGAAAATTTGTGTTTGACTTGTGCAATCACTGCATTGTCTAATTCTTTGTCAAAGTCTCGAGGTGGAACTCGAATAAAATCTTTTAATTTAACTGCATAAAACATTGTTTTTCCCTACTTTGAGCTTCTTGCTCAAGACCTTTCCAGCTCTTCACGAGAGGTTGTGCCTATTGAATAAGCGCTAACCTGCCATTCTTGATGGTGATGATGCGTCCATCCATATCAAGCACTTCTTTTCGCAGACCTTTATCCAAGGTTGCGACGATAGTGCCTTTTTTGGCATGATTCAAGATCATTTGATCGGCATATCCATCACCAAGAGAACGAGGAATCACTTTTAAACCTTGTTGTTTAATCATAATCAGCCCGAGCTTGGCATTAAACCTATCTTTCTTTGATGGGGCGTTCTCAATGAGTTGTTTGAGTTCAAATTCTGTGGCTTTCACAACACAAAGCGTGTGCGGTTCAGAGAGGAGTTCACCAATCTCGCGAATGACATCAATCCCTTTGCTTCCTGGAAGAAGAAGAAAATTTGTGTCGATGATGACTTGCGTTTTTTTGCTTAGGAGAGGTATCATTGTTTAGTTCTCAGATTCACTGTCCCATTTATAATGTATTGGTTCCATGGGTTTAGGTTTTGCTAATCGTTCCATCAAATAAGAAACTCCTATGAGTATAGGGACGGTGATGATAAAGCGGAGTAGCAAGAATTTCCAACCCAGAAATTGTAATTCAAAAATCTCTTCAGTAAGATTGAAACTTGCCCATGCTGAAATGAATAAGGTGGTGTTAAACGTACTTGTACCTTTGTGAAGCATCATGGTCGCGATAGGAAAGGCAAGATAAATAGGCCCAGGGATAATTGCTCCAAGAAGAAATGCAGTAATGTTTCCTTTCAATCCTGAACATTTCCCTAGGTGATTGATAACAGTCTCTTTGGGCAGTAGTACTTCAATTAATCCAAACAGAACAAAAAAAGCTGGGAGAAAACGAATCATAGTCTGCACAGTGTCGTATTTTACGGTCTTGAGAATAAGACCTGCTTCAGTTGGAAAATAAATAATCACAATGAGAATAAAAATCGTAAGAATTAGGGTGAGTCGCAAGTAGGTGTTATAATGATTTTTTTCATGTAGCATTAGTACACCAACCCCATAACAAATCCGATAATGATGGCAGCTGCTAAACTGAGACCGTTTCGCCACAGTGTATATTTAAGACCCATTTCTTTAGCTTCAATAGGAACGGTGAAAGTATGTACCATAACTAAGGTTGTAATAAGTACGCTAATGACGCCCGCGTTAATACCGTTGGAAAGCAATTCTCCTCCTAAAGGAAATGCGATAAAGAGAGGAATATGGATTCCTGCACCTAGAATGATTGCAGCAAGATAGCCTTCTACTGGCCCGCTTGTAATAAGAATATTTTTTATCATAGGTACGGAAATACTTGATTCAAGTATAATTAGAATAAGTGCAAGCACAGCCAAGAGCGGACCTGATTTTTTTACAGTATTCCAAGCAATAATTAATGCATCAATAGCTTTTTTTGGATTAAGGGTAAACAACACTGCTAACCAACCAAAAATAAGAACATTAAACCAAAGCACCGCTTGCATACTCTCTTTCAATGGTTTTTATTTATAAATATGTATCTTTATTCTTTGCTTCAAACTTACTTTGCTTATGGATAACAAGATTTAAAAAAGCGTTCTGATTATTTGGTTTCCATGACAATCAAAAAAGGCGATTTCATTGAAATCAATTATACTGGCAAATTAACCACAGGAGATGTTTTTGACACAACTGATCAAGCTGTTGCAACTGAAGCAGGAATTTACAATCCTAAAACCAAATATGGTCCAGCTGTCATTGTAGTAGGAGAAGGCCATGTCATTGCAGGACTTGACAGAAACCTTGAAGGAAAAGAAAAAGGAACGTATCATTTTGACGTGCCTGACGTAGATGCTTTTGGAAAGAAAAGCGCTGCAAAAATGAAACTTATTCCTGCAAAATTCTTCAAAAAAGATAATGTACGGCCTTTTCCAGGATTGCAAGTAAATATAGATAATGAAATGGGAATTGTGCGCAGTGTTTCTGGTGGACGAATTATAGTTGATTTTAATCATCCACTGGCGAGCAAAGATGTGCAGTATGATGTAGAAATTCTTCGAGTTATTGATGACTTGGCAGAGAAAGTACAGTCATTTTTCAAACTCATTGGTATTGCAGTTGATGATGTCAAAGCGACAGGAGATGCTGTTGCAATAACTACAAAAACTCTTTTACCGGAACAATTTACTACTCCTTTTGCAGAGGATATTAAACGACTTACTGGCGCTAAAAATGTTACTTTTGAAGCGAGCGGTAAAAAAGAGTAATTTTTTATTTCCTGCGAGCAATTGCGAGTAGGTGCAAATAACTCTGTTGCAGGGTATTTTTGTTTTCTTCCTCTATTTTTTCTCTGTGTCTTCACTCTG
>CAZHNR010000018.1:0-8754 GCA_964534065.1 uncultured Methanosarcinales archaeon | reverse complement strand
TTTTGAAGCGAGCGGTAAAAAAGAGTAATTATTTCCTACGAGCAATTACGAGTAGATGCAAACAACTGTGTTTGTGTAGGGTTTTTTATTTTCTTCTTATTTATTCTTTGAATTGTTTTCACTCTGTTGTGACATTATACTTTTATAAATGGACTTATCTCAATTTTCTTTGGACGTAAGTGATATCAACAATCACAAAAAGGGGAGCAAAGATACTGCTAGGTATCTTTTTATTAGCTTTGTGTGTGCTAGCTTTTACTAGCTCTGCTTCTGCAGAGTTTTCTGAGTCAGTAAATTTTTCTGCCGACACCTACGATGCGATTGACGTTACAAGAAACTCTATTATTGCAGGGGAACCTGTCGATTGGACAGTCTTTCTTGTCGATGAACTTGATTTGTACCGTGTGAAATACCAAACTCCTCCTATTGAAATTCAAGAATCTTTTCTCATTGGAGAAGATGCCTTTAGTGCTACGGTTACGTTCTCCACACAACATGTATTAGGTTATGAAGATGTAGAGCACGACCTTATTCTTCCTTTTACTCTTGAAAATATTACGATTGTCAATGCTTCCTTTGTCGTGCAAGAAGAGAATATGATTAGATTTCGCGTCCCCTTTATTGAAGAATCAGTTACTGTCGTTGTAACTGGACAGCAACTAAGTTATGTTGTTGAACATAATTCCCACTCAGCAAAAAATTCTACGACAGCTTTTGGAACCTTTACACTTACGTCCCAGTTTGGTTCCGTTGAAGAATTTTTTGTTTCTGAGGACTTGGATGTCACCTTTACTTTGGTGAATGTGACTCCGGGTTCTCTTGTCCCTACTACTCTGTCTTTGCCGTTTCAAATTCCAGAAGATGAATATTTGTACTTCTGGAAAAACGTCAGTGGAGAATTGCGAGAACTTCCCTACGAGTTAAGTCAAGATCGTTCTCGGCTTACCTTATTTCTCCAAGATGGATATTTAGATGAGGACGGAGAAGTTAACGGAATAATTGTTGATCCTTTGAGACTTACTCCGCCGCTTGCAGTACAGGTAAGTGAGTCATCACCCCGCATGAAGCAACTGAGTATTAATAACCGAGACTTACGTTTGGAACTAAGTGCAGGTGAATTTGACAGTTTTTACGTGGTAAACCCTACAACTATTCCTAATGCTCCTCTTCGTTCAGATCAATTACCGTATAATCTTTTGAAATTTAATGTGACGAATGTGACAGACTCAATCACAGTAAATATTACACTTGAGAATATAACTGATGATCTTGTCATACGAAAATTTAATGCCCGAACACTTGAGTGGTATTCTTTTCCTTACGAAGTTATTGAGGAAGATATGATACAGATTACTTTCATTGATGGGGGATTAGGTGATGATGATGGTCTTGTTAATGGAGTTATTGAAGATGATCTTGGACTTGCATATATTGACGTAGAACGAGCCACTTTATATGCTGAAGAAAATGATGCAGTGCTAGCAGACATTACGAGTTATGTTACAGCCGAAGATAACTATTCACTCACGGTAAACACTTCAACGTATATTGGACTGGAACTGGAGAGTGTTGCATCTGAACTCAATGCAATTTATGTAGTAGGCCAAGCAGATTCTCTCACTGCAGTTTCTCTTTACACTGAGAATAATACTTTACTTGAAGTGCAAGAGATTAGCGATCTTGACACGTATACGTTTAGTCTTTCAGCACTTGGTACTATTACTGAAGATCGCTTTTGGTTACGAGCCAATAATACAGTAAACTATGACTATATTACTGATCCGATTCCTTTCACATTCATTGGAAATATTACGCAAGTTCTTGCAAGTGAAGAAATTGAAGCAGGAAGTATGCGTTATCCAGATGTTATTCATGTGAGTGGAGATATTTACGCGTTCTCGTCCCTTGTAAAAGGTCAAGAATGTCGAGTCCAGCTTATGGAAGTTGACAGTGCAGGAACTATACAGAATATAAGTTTGAATTATACGACTATTTGGTCTTCTACTTGTAATGTATATCCAAGTATTGAACATATTGCTGGATCTTCGTATGTTGTACTTCATTCTGATTTTGACACGGACTTGATTGTCACGACTATCAATATTACTGCAAGCAACACGGTAGAAATTTTGCAACAACAGGAATTTGTTGGAGCTAGTAATTATTATGCGAATTTGCAAAAGGTTAATGACACTACATTTATTGCAATTGGAAACGATGCTCAAGCAGATATTGTTCTACAAAGTTTCAATGCCTATGAAAATGGTAGTATTAGTTCATCACTTATTGATACTGAAGAAGTTAATACAGCAACGCTGCAACAACCTCATTCGCTCATGCTTCATAATGATATTTTAGTAGTGGTAGAAGGAGGGGATGGTAATGATGGTTATATTCGTACGTTCACGATAGCCAGTGACGGTTCAATCTCAACAGTGGTTGACGAATTAGAATTCGATACTGACCAAGGCGCCGAAGCCAACCTTATTAATATTTCTGACTCAATGGTTGCAATTGCTTACCGAGGTACAGGGAATGATGGATTTCTTGTGAGTGTTAATGTTTCAAGTAACGGTTCGCTCTCCTCTGTTATTGACTCTATAGAGTTTGACACTGAAGCATTAAATTATCCAGAATTATTTCACGCTGCCCCTGATGTTGTTGGCATATGGTATTCCGGTCCTGGAAATGACGGCTTTGTTTCCTCAGTTGAAGTCTATGCAAATGGTACTTTTGGTGCTGATTTAGGACGACAAGAATTTGAAGTCACAGACACCTTAGAGAAATCAGTAGTGGCATTAGATAGCAACACCTTATTGTCGTTAAATTATGAATCTGCAAATGGTGGGACGTATGCAATGACGACAGATTTCACCCCTCTTGGAGCAGTAGATACATTAGTTGTTGATGAATCTTTTATTGCAGGTGCTGCAGCAACATTTGTGCGAGCAATACAAATAAGTGATACGCAAGTTGCAGCAGTATACCGAGGTTTGCAAAATAATGGTTATGTAAAAACATTTTCTATAAGTAGTGATGGTACAGAAATAAACACAACTGACAGTCTTATACTAGAAACAAACGGATTTGTCAATCCCACCTTCAAACTTTTCGATACAGGCAGAGCGGTAGTTGCATATACTGGTCCTGGAAATGATGGGTGGATGGTAACACTCTCCTTTGCTGGCGATGGAACAATAACTCAACTTGACAAAGCTGAATATGATACGACAGAATCTAGCGATCCTTATCTCTTAGCAATTAATGCAACTGCCGTTATTATTTCTGATTATGATAATTTAGGTGGAGGAACTTTTGCCAGCAGATTACGCACGTATGCAATAGCTAGTGATGGTACTATTACAACCGCGGCTCTTGATGAAGTCACTATAACTTCTGACATTCTTGAAGATTCTAATGTTGTACGTATGAATGATTCACATTATGTAGTTGCGTACAGGAGCCTTGGCAACGATGGTTACTTGCAAAGTTTTGAGATTGACGAACTTGGAGTGATATCGCCGCTTGCAAATACAACATTTGATTTAAGCAATGGTTATAATCCTAATTTGGTTCGCTTGGACGGTGACTCGTTTGCTCTTGCTTACCGAGGACAAAGCAGTGATGGATTTTTACTTACCTATACGCTTGGTGTTAATGCAAGTAGTTTTTCCCTGAATGATTTTTATGAATTTGATACGGTTGCAGCGTTTACTCCTTATCTCTTTTCTGTTCGCGGTGACCGCTATGGAATTGTGTACGAGACAAGTGGAAATATAGGTCAGGTTATTACTTTGAATATGTCTGGAACAGGAACTATTGATGAATCAACACAAGACAGTTTTGTGATAGGTTCAATTGGCGTGTTAAATCCTGAGCTTTTCCTTATGACTAATGATGTTTTTGTAGGCAGTTATTATGACAATGGTGGTAATGGTTATTTACAATCTATCGATATAAATTATAACAATCCTCCAGAAGTCCTGCTCAGTTCACCAGCTAACGAACAAATATTTTCGTCGACAAATAATGTTAGTTTCTTAGTTGATGTTACTGATGATTTTAGTCTGAATAGTTGTACCTTATACACGAATGTTAGTGGTAGCTTTGCAAGTAATGCAAGTACTTTGCTTACTGGAACGAGTAACACGACAGCATACCAATTAACAAATGTGAGTGACGGTACGTATCTTTGGAATACACAATGCTGTGACGGTGAAGGAGAATGCTCTTTTGCACAGAATAATCAATCATTCTCAGTAACCTTTGAAGCGAGTGGAACAGATGTTCTTGCACCAAATGTTACAGCAGTAGCTGTACCTCCAGGATCAAATTTGAATGTCAGTCAATCATACATATTTACATGTGACGCGAACGACAATACTGCAGTACAGAATGTTAGTTTATTTCTCACGAATGCTATGAATACAAGCCTTACAAGAAACCTCACACAAAATGTGAGCGGTACAGCGGTACAGGCAAACTTCTCAGTAAGTTTTTCAGAACTAGGTTCGTACAGTTTTCAATGTCAAGCATCAGACCCGAGCGGCAACCTTAATGATACGACATCGCTTGTCAGTTTTAATGTTGTCCAGCCAACTGTCTCATTGACTAGTTGTGGAGTACTTGATAGTGCTGCAGTTATTTATACGCTTGATAATGATGTGCATGCAAATGGAACTTGTTTCACAATCAACGCCTCAGATATAACTTTCCGTGGAAATGGCAATCAGATAAATTTTTCATCGCAAGACTCTTCAAGTTACGCTTTTGAAGCTACTGATGTAAGTGGATTGCAAATTTATAATGTTGATATGTATGCAGATTTAGATACCAACGATGTTACCGATAGTTATGCAGTGCATTTCGTAAATGTTAGCAATTTTGACATACAGAATACTACTATAGATGTTCTTGGAAGAAATCCTGGATTGAATACTGGTGATACTACATCATCACGAATCTTTTCTGTTATTGATTCATCACAAGGAACTATTATTAATAGCACTATCTCTCATAATTTTGATGAAGATCATCTTGGACTGTATACGTTAAACTCGCAGGATATACTGTATGAGGACATCTATTATACCTACAATTACAGAAGAAATACTGCAGTATACGAACAAAATTCACAAGACATTGTGTATAGAGATTTCATTATTGAAGACACTGGAAGCACGCGGTATAACGATGATTTAATTTCTGTGTATATTACAGGAAGCAACCGCACAACTTTTGACGGATTACAACTTACTACACTTGAAGCCACGCGTCAAATAACGCAATATACAACAACAGGTTATGATTCTTTCCAACCTATTCTTTTCCAAAATGTAGGTGATGCAGTTATCACTGATTTGAACTTGACGTCAGATGAAAATTCAGCGTTCTTAATTGAAGGCACTACTTCCAATCATTACAACTTTACCTTTAACGGAACAAACACGGTAAACGGCAAACCGCTACTTTACATTGGTAATCAACAGGGGCAAAGCTTTGTGGCAGATGACGTTGGATTTGTTCTCATTGCCAATTCTCAAAATATCGACTTGCCAAATGCAAATATTAGTGATGGTGGATTGAGTATTGTTAATTCACAAGGCGTTACAGTGACAAATATGCAACAGGAGCAAAACGCAGGTGTTCCTCTTATCTATGTGTACAAATCTTCAGGTATTCTCTTTGACACTGTTGACGCAGCTATTAATGTGAGTGGCTTTGGAAGTGGCTTTGATGAATTGTACGTTGTGTATGAATCTGATGATATAACTCTTCGCGATATGCAAGTCGCTGCAGGGATTAATTATGATCATTTATTTGATATTCGTTCTACTAACGATTTTACTATCGAAGGTTTAGTGACTGATGGTGTAGCAGAATTATTTAACTTGTTTATTGTAGATGGTTTTGTACTTGATGATATAGAAATGAATAATGTACTTAGTGCTGTGAACGAAGAAGTATTTATTGCGAATGAAGTCTTTAATGTGGCTATTAACAATATTACTATCGACAATCCAGGAAGTGGTAGAAGCAGTATATTTTATATCAACGGGAATGCGTACAATTGGACTGTATCTGATTTCAATCTAAGTAATTCAAACCCTGGATCTGGTGGTACTGGACAGAATCTCCCGTACGTGATTAACCTAGATAATGACCGCGTGTATGATATGTTTTTTATCAACGGCAGTCTTTCATCACTGAACTACGCTGAAATTTATGCTCCGGCAGACATTGATGCGTTGAGTAATATGACGTTTCAAAGCGTTCTTTTCCCTGATGCTGGTTCTGAGATTCTCGCTCCAGATTTTACACTATATAGGGATTGGTTATTATCTGTACAGGTTAATGATTCGCTCTCAGGATTATCTTTACCTCTAGCGACTGTAACTGTGAATGCGAGTAACGGAGAGTATATTACTCAAGAAACCACAGATGAGAATGGCCAGATTTCTACAGTAGTCCGCGAGTATGTACAAAACAGTACTGGTTTTGATTATGTGGGCTACAATAATTATACGGTAAGAGCAACGAAAGAATTCACGAATGTTACAAGTATTAATGTAAGTGAAGATACTACGGCATATCTTTCTATGCCTGCAGTAGATTTTCCGCCTGAAGTGAGTTTAGTTGCACCTGCTCATGAAACAACTTTTGTTAGTTTTTTGCAAAATGTAACTTTACAAGCTTCAGTAACTGATGATGTCAATGTAACAAGCTGTACAAGTTATCATAATATTTCTGGTACTTTTGTTGCCAATGAAACGCAACTTATAGGTCAACAATTTTCTACTGTTAATTTCACTTTAACAAATATCTCCTCGGTAGAGGTACTATGGAATGTGGCTTGTACGGATAGTGCAGGCAACACTAGTTTTGCGCCTCAAAATTTTACGTTCTTTGTCGAAAATCCAAATTCTCCACCTACGCAAGGAGTTCCTAGTTTAGACGCCGCATCTGTAGATTTTCTCAATAGCGATGACTTGTTTTGCACACCCTCAGGGCTCAACGATGTTGATGGAGATGCGATTGGTACAACGGTACTCTGGAGTGTTGATGACACTTCCTTTGCGTATGCGCAGTATTCTTTAGGTCCTCTTGGTAATAGTTCTGAAGCACAAGATGCTCAAGGCGTGCACACTGCCAGTGTTTCTGGTGCAAGCTACACGCAAGGTCTCGATGACTTTGGCGGTTACTCTTTTGACGGCGATAATGATGTGCTTGATTTTAGTAATTTGAATTATTTGAGCGACGGAGATGCGGGTGAGTACACTATTTTTATGCGAGTCTACTTTGACGCTGTAAATTCACGTTTCTTATTTGGTGATGAAACAAGTAACAACGGAGGGGTGCTTTTCCAAACGAGTGCTACAGGGCAATTGCAAACTTACGTCGCAAATAATTTCCGTACATCTTCTTTTACTGTCAGTGCAGGGCAATGGTATGATCTTGTTTTCAGACAAGATAGTAATAGTATAGACCTCTTTGTTGATGGAAACTTCGAACAAATTATTACAGCCTTTACTCATCAAGAAACCAGTGACACAAGCTATGCTGGAGCCTATGAAGGAAACTTAAGAGATTTTGCAGGAGACATGTCTGAAATTATTATTTACGCACACAGTCTTAGCGATGAACACATAGCTTTCTTAAGTAACAACCGAACAGCGCTTGCAAACCAGGAGACGAGCCCGGCAGAAACCTGGAGTTGCGAGGTACTCGTGTATGATGATGAAGATCTTGGAATAACAAGGCAAAGTAATAATCTAACTGTGGAAGCTGACTATGATTTTATTGCTGTAAGTGTTTTGCCAAATGAAACAAATTTTGTTGAAGGAGAAACGTATACGGTAACAAGTCGGTTGAATAGTACGAGCATTATTAATGCAACAAATGTGAATATCACAACAACTGTGGAATTTTTCAACGGAACCTGGCAACTTGTAAGTACGAATAATTATACAGTAGCTTTCTGGGAACGAAACACGACACAGGAATTTGCAGTCAATCTTACTCTTCCTGTTGGTGTGACTCGGGTGAGTACCGAAGTAGATACAGATAATATTTTTGCAGAAAGTCTTGAAAGTGATAACGTGTTACGAAGGAATCTCTCTGTTTCAGGATGGGCTACATTTTATGGAAATATAACTAATAGTTATGTAGGATTATCAACAGCACAAAACACGACATTCAAAGAGTGGGCGATTAATCCAAGCGGTTATCTTTTATACTCTGATACTGAAGCTAATTATTTCCCATTTAATCTCGGAGTGTTTAGTGAAACGAATGATTTTAATGAAAGTCAAACTGCACTTGGTTTACAGCATGTAGAGGATAGCATTACTTCATTATATGATGCAAACTCTGATGGTACAGCTGATGATACTATTGTTATTTCAGTTGCGGGTGTCGATCTTACGGTGCCTGTAGCTCGCTCGACTAATAGTACTAGTGCATTTTATACAGGAATATTGTATGATACTGCAGATGGCATACCTTATGACGGAACACAAGACTTAGTCTTTGTCTCCGTAGTTGATGCTGCACAGATAGGCGGATTTGGTCAGTATGATTATGAAGTACGGGTTCCGTATCGCCTTGGTGAACAAGTTGGTGCTGTCGATGATATTGCTTCACTCTACGGACTTGATTAGATACTTTTAAATACTAAAAACCTGCAAATAGAAAAAAGAAGTGTGAAAGTGATGAAACAAACTCGTAAAGCTCAAGCGGCTATTGAATACTTAG
>CAZHNR010000017.1:0-17562 GCA_964534065.1 uncultured Methanosarcinales archaeon | reverse complement strand
TTTGATGATACGAACGGAAACAATGCTCCTGAATTTTCAGCAAATAGTCTCTATTACTCTATAGACTTAGCTTTGGGTACTGTTGATGTTGTTGATTTAGATACAGTTACATTTGACGCTGACGGTGATGAATTAACTTACACACTTAATCAAGAATTGGCCGATGGAACTATTGTTACGTGCCAAGTTATTGAAGGAAGTATCCTTAACTGTGATCCAAACAGCGTAGGAACTACGCTATTTACAGCAATTGCGAATGACGGTCAAGCTACTACTAGTATTCCTGTAGTCATTAATGTATTTGATTCAGGCATTGGTCAAAATAACGCGCCCTTCTATGTGAATATTTCTCCTATAGAAGTTGAAGCATCTGGAATGCAGTTTATTTTTGACTTACAAGCAAATAGTGTAGATCCTGATGGTGACGCAGTAACAAATGACTTCAGTCTGGCAAGCACAAACCCAAATATCATTAATTACTGTGTTATTGTTGGTACTGGACAACTGTACTGTAATGTAGTTGGCACCGGCCAAACGCAAATTGCTATTAGTGTTACTGATGGTATTGATACTGGCTTTGATGTCCTGCCTATTATTGCAACTGAAGAACCAAATAATCCGCCTATGTTTAACGAGACCTTACAAGGATTCTACTCTTATGAGATTACCTTGGAAAATGTTGATGTAGTTGATGTAGCTTCAGTGGTCTCTGACGCTGATGGCGACGTACTAACTTACACACTTGATCAGTCTAATACTGATGTAGGAGTTGTAAGTTGCCAACTACAAGCTACAAGTGTCCTTAACTGTGATTTAAATGGCATTGGTACGACAACAGTAGCTGTCTCTGTATCAGATGGTACAGACACAATCACGGCCCAATTAACAATTAATGTCTACCCAGGACCTCAAGGACCTGTTGCAGTGATTAGTTCACCAAGTGACCGAATTGTTTGTGAAGCAGGAGAATCTATCACTTTTGATGGTTCACAATCCTTTTCACCAGACAACACGACTCTTGTGAGTTATTATTGGACGGTGCTTGATTTAGCTGGAAATGTTGTTGCACAAAATACTGCAACGACATGGACGCTCGATGATTGCCTTGATGAAGGAAGATACAATGTGTATCTATCTGTAGTTGATGCAAATAACCTAGTTGGTGACGCTCAAAAACTTATTCGAGTCTATGAAGAAGAGGACTTCTCTAATTCAGATGAGGAAGGATTAAAAGTAAGTAGCGTTGAAGCTTGGGGCATCGACTTTGAAGTAGCTTCCCTTGATTGTTGCGGAGCTGCACAACTCGAACTCATTGCGGTCGTAGAAAACCAAAATGATTTTGATATTGACGACCTGAGAATGACCTATACGATTCCTGAATATGGTATTAAGTACCGTTCAGAAGCGTATGACATTGAATCAGGAGATATGACAACGATGTCGATGGTAATTGACTTACCATTTGACATAGAACCAGGCGTATACTATCCGACCTTCTCCTTCTCAGATGGGGAAATTCGGCGAGTTAAGCCTAGTTACCTAGAAATTCTAGGTTAGAACGACTGAAGATGAATAACAAGATGTTTTCACTCAAAAAGAGTAAAAAAGTAGAAACATTTAAATATCTTCAGTTGTTCGTTATGTATATTAACATTCACGTAGTGGAGGGTATAAATTAAAATGAAGAATACCAAACTTTTTAGTGTATTGCTGATTGCAATGGCTATGGCACTTGTTGCTGTAATGCCTCTAGCAACTGCAACCACAGATCTTAATGTCGATTATATAAAAATCGACGGCGAAGAACTTGACCCAGTTGCTTCTGGCATTACGCTAGAAGTAACACGAGGAGAAGAAATTGATCTTCGGGTGCGAGTTTCCGCTAGTAACAATGACGTTAAAGACGTACAAGTATCTGCTGGTCTATATGGCTACCAATACTCCCAGTATGAATTCTCAAAAGTGTATGATATTTCAAACACATTTGATTTAGATGCTGGTAATACGCGAAATGTAGATCTTAATCTTGAGATTCCAATTCAAATGGATGATGAAGATATGAAACTACGACTTCTTGTAGCTGACCGAACCGGTACTGCATACATCATGGAATACAATCTAGATGTTGAAGGTACTGACCGAGGAAATGCTATTATTATTAAAGAAGCATACTTAAGCCCAAGTAACACTGTTATGGCTGGCCGAGCACTGTCTTCCTTAGTAAAAATTGAAAACATCGGTCAACGAGACCTTGATGACATTACTCTAATTGTTAGCGTTCCAGAATTAAATTTACAAGATACTGAAAGTCTTGATGAACTTGAAAATAATGAAGTAGAAACCTTTGAAAAGATTATCCTTCGATTCCCGAAAGATACTCCTGCTGGTAACTATCTAGTTGAATACACTGTCCGATTCGATGAATTTGAAAGTGTAACTGCAACTGATATTGTAACTGTAACTCCATGTGAAAATGTCGCATGTGGTGCAGAGCAACCTGCAACTGAAGGTCAAACTGTTGTACAAGTACCTAACTCCCAAATGGCAGTAGCTGGTGGAAGCGAAGCTGTATATCCTGTTATGTTAAATAACTTAGGAAATACTGCAAAAGTTTACACTATCCAAGTTGCTGGTGTTGACGCATGGGGTAGTGCACGAGTAGATCCTGGCGCAAGTCTGGTTGTTCCTGCACAAAGTACTGCAACTGCATTCGTTTACGTATCTGCAAATGAAGATGCTACAGCTGGTGAAAAATATTTCAAAGTAACTGTCGGAGCTGACGGTGACATGAAAGAAGTTCCACTGAGTCTGCAAGTATCTGCAAGTGAAGATGGTGACGAAAGTTCAAGTCTACAGCGAACTTTAGAAATTGCTTTAATTATCTTAATTGTAATCCTAATCCTTATCGGATTAATCGTTGGTTTTAACAAACTACGAGGAAACAATGACGATGATGACGCAAAAACTTACTACTAAGTAAGTTTTATTTTTTCCCTACTTTTTTAGTGGGCGCAAAAAATAATCTTATTTTTTAGCATTTTTTCTTTTTTTCAATTTTAAAACAATGGGGTTAATAGATGAACAAAATTTGGACTATTATGTTTACAGTAATTGTGCTTATGAGTTCATTTGCTCTTGCTGAAGAGTTCACTGTTATTACTTATTCAACAAATTTCTTAGTTTCTACAGATGCACAGTTGTGTTCTTGTGGCAACGGTCAAATTCCTATTTCAGTAACCAATCAAGGAGATGTTCCTACATCTTATATTATCAACAGCTTAGACTCATCAGTTACGCTTTCTTCCGCTGCTTTTGTTCTCGCTCCAAACCAACAATATATTGCGTATGCAACTGTTCCTTTGACTTGTGGGGACTATGGTCAACAAGATTCTTTTCGTGTTCTTATTAGAGATAGTTTTAATCAAGAACAAATTATTGAAGTAATTCCTGAAACTCGTGATTGTCTCGTAACAAGTTTCGCACTTGATGCTGCACAAAAAAATGTTTCAGCCTGTGAAGCTGTTACGTCAACACTGTATATTACCAACGACGGTCAAGTATATGAAGACTATATTATTAGAACTAATCCTGCAACCACATCCTTATCGGCGGGCTCTGTCGGTATTCCACCTCAAGTAACTGCAGAGATTAATGCAACCTATAATTTTGCATGCGGTACGACAGGAACCGAGACGCTTGAATACGAGATTGAAGCGCTCAATAAAGGACTTACTTACGAAGTAGAACAAGAAATTATTTTTGATGATGAGTTTGATTTCCGTCTGTCAGCTACAACTGACACGCTCTCTTTATGCGCTGCACAGCAAGACAGTGCGAGTTTCAAAATTGAGCATATTCAAGCCTTTGCTAATCAATATGCAATAACTCTCCAGGCTCCTGACTTCATTCTTGCAGATATTCCAAGCACAGTGTGGTTGGATGCAACAAACTCCACATTTGAATTTTCGGTTCAAGTTGCTCCAGATGCAAATGTGCAAGGAACATTTCCTGTAACTGTGCAAGTAGCAAGTTTATACGGAGACCAACAAGCAATCTCCACAGTGAATGTTACCGTTAATGACTGTTATAATGTTGATATTGCAGCCTATGTACCTGAAACAAAATATGTCTGTGAACAAGATACGTTTACAGAAACAATCACGTTAATTAATACAGGAACTGAAGACGTAACAGTTGATCTGGTGTCCTATGGTTCTGAGTCTATCTTTTTAGATACGCAAACTATCACTGTTGCTCAGGATGAGTCTGTTGATGTCCTTCTTTTCTACGTTGAGAATGCAACTACTCTTCCTGCAGAAGAAACAGTAGGTATCGAAGCGTATTACCAAGGAAGACTTGTTGCTTCGAAATCATTTGACCTCGTTACAGATACCCTTGATACGTGTTATGCTATTTCTGTACCTGGAAATAACCAAAAGAATGTACATTATACGGTTGAAGAGGTAAGTGTCACTGTACAAAATACTGGTACGAGGTACGGAGAATACCATGTCCTTTCAGATGACGCCACAAATACATTTTTCCCTTTGAATTCTACTATTGATTTAGGACGGACAGAAAAATCTTCTTTGACCTTTGCACGTCTTGCTAATGTGAGTCCTGGCGAGGAATATGTTTTTAACGTGTCTTTTATCCATGCTGATTCTTCGGCAGTTTTCACTGAAGAACTTACTTTTGCCATTAAGGATGATCCGCTTCTCGTGCGAGCTTGGGACTCTTGCGCTGAATTTATAGATGCAACTCCTCCGTGCCAATTAGCTTCCTTAGCACTTATTATCTTTATAGCAGTATTTGCAGCGTTATTGATTTTCCGTTCTTATAGAAAACGCTATTATTTGTTTCCTTGGAAGCTCTTTATTATTGGACTTATCTTACTCGTTGTAGCTTTTATGAGTGTGTACACTTTTATTGGTGCTCCAGAATTATACACACAACATACTTTGCCTGAGTTTTCCACAACTAATCTTGTGCTTGTTGAGGATGAAGCGCAGACCTATCAGTTAACTGATTTCTTTTTTGATCCTGATGGTGATATTGAATTATACGGTGTTTCTGAGATTAATGAAGAATTCTTATCGTATCGCCTAGTAAATTCCTCCTTAACCATTATTCCGGCTGAGGATTGGAATGGCATGACTATGCTTCGTCTCTATGCTGTAGATAGTCAAGGAGCTGTGGCGGAAAGTCAAGTTATTCGCGTTGATGTATTGCCTGTTGAAGATTATTCTTTCTGGGGTATGTATGCTATGCTTTGCATGTGGGTAAACCTTTTACTCCTCCTTATTCTCTTCATTCTTATCATTGGATATTATTCTTATAGACGTATCACTCCGGAGTATTTAGAGGCAAAAGAAAAAGCACGAAAAGAACACGAAAAGGCATTATTGAAAGCTGAAAAAAAGGCTGCAAAAGAAGCAGAAGCACGTGAGAAAAAAATTGAAAAAGAATCGGTAGAGAAGGAACAAAAATCTGAAAGCGACGAAAAAAAGTCTAAGAAAAAATTGTTCAAGAAATCTTCTTCCAAGCCAAAGAAACGCACCTACTACTAAATCAGTAGTTTTTTAAACTACATAAATTTCAAGATTTCTACTATGGGGACATAGTATAACCTGGTTAGAATGGCCGGCTCCAAATGATTGGAGAGATGAGCTCACCGAGCGATGATTATTTCATTCAGTAGATCCCGGCAGATTTGGGTTCGAATCCCAATGTCCCCATACCTTCTTTATTATACATTTTTGTTGTGACCGTTATTTTATTCAGTAGATCCCGGCAGATTTGGGTTCGCGCTCAATAATTTGTTAAATTATTGGCGCCCCAAAAATTTCAGTGAAATTTTTTAGGGAATCCCAATGTCCCCATACCTTTTTTTCTTAATTTGCTTCTAGCTTTCACTTTCTTGTAGAGAAATTCACAGAAAGACTTATAAACTCCTTTTGCTGACTGTAGGATAGTGTAAGGGTGTAACTGTGGCAAAACGACAACGAGAATTTAATATTGATATGGATGCGTATCTGGATCGCCGAAAAGGTGGTTCCCAAAAGACGTCATTTAGTTTGTTTAATTCCGATTCGTTTTCTAAGAAGAAGGTTCCATCATATGTTCCTGATGTTCATGATCAGCAGACAACGATTGTAGAGCGAAATGAACCTCGTAGAAGTTGGTTTGCGTTTTTATTTGGCACGAGGTCATCTTCAGAAGAAGAGGATCTACCCGAGGATGTTCGGGAAGAGGTAGAAGAATTGGAAGATACTATTGAAGAAATTGATCATGAAGTCGAAGAACTTGAAGAACGAAAGGCAGGGTTATTTACGCGTTTTTTTATGTTGTTACGTATGAGAAAACCGCAAGAACCTGAAGACGATGGTGATATGGATCCAAGTGTGGTTGCCCATGCTATGGGAGATCATGCTCGTAACGAAGCACTCCTTGTGGATACTCGTGCTGTTTTGAAAGATTTACATAAATGGCTTGGTAAACTCCCTCCTGAACAAATTGATTCTTTCAAAAGAAGTCCTGATTTTAAGCGATATAAGGATTTACTTGAAGCCTATGGTTTGATTAAGTAACTTTTTTTATAATTTTTATTTCTCTATTTCTCAAACTTAGTAACGTAAAGCTACATACCTAAAAGATTAAGTTATTTTCATTTTCATGAGCAGAGCTAAGCGCTTCGTTTCGCACTGCTCTCGCTATGCTACTGAGTTCTACGACTGAGAAAATATATTCTTGAAATTATTTTGTATTAATTATTTCAATAACGGTGAAAATATTCTATTTTCGTGTCTTAGAGATTATTTCGTAGACATAATCTCTACGATGTCCAGGTGTTCAAGTTTGTGATCTTTTCCAACAGGGATTTTTTTCTTGACATTGATTGCTTTTACAAAATTCTTTCCAAAATCGGTATGCAGGGCGAAGGCAAAATCAAGTGCGGTTGCATCTGCTTCCATGAGAAAACAATCAGGGAGCGTATTCCCATCACTGTCTTCAAGCTTTCCAAGACCTCCTGGATGGATTGCTTTTCGTTTGAGAATATCAAATACTACTGCATTGAGTACGGCTTGAATTCCTGTTCCTGTTTCATAACTTTCAAGTAGACTTGTCTTGATAAATTTCAGCGCTTGTTGTTGCTGTTCACTTAGAGTAGCAGTTCCTTTTTCTGTTATAGAAAAATTTTCTGCACCGGGAAGGTAGGTGATAAGTTCGTGTTTCTGTGCTTCACGAAGTGCGAGTTCACCTTCAGCACTGGTTGGAATAATTGTGTATTGCGGGAATTCTTTTTGCAGTCTACTAAAGTTTTCTTTTCCTTTAGGGTGATCTGCCTTGTTCGCTGCTATAATCATTGGTTTAGTTTTTCTTCGCAAATCACTTGCAAGAGCGAGGAGTTGTTCGTCGCTCCAGTTCTTTGCTACCAAGTCATAAAGCTTTGTAGCAATTAATGCTTCTTTTGCAATATCTTCAGTAACGCCCAGAGCATTCATTTGTTTTCCAAGAACTTTTTCCATGCTTGCCTTTTCTTGCTGTGCGGTTCGGGCAAGTTTTTCCCATCCTTTTTTGAGGATTCCTAAATACCAATAGTCAAGTTCTACTTCAAGAAATGTGATGTCTTTTGCAGGGTCATAACTGCCCGCTTCTACAGGCTCACCTTTTTCATTTACGCTTCCTGATATATCGATAACATGGACGAGTGCATCTGCTTGGTTAAGGTCGTTAAGAAACTGCCCACCCAT
Organism: uncultured Methanosarcinales archaeon; assembly: GCA_964534065.1. GTDB lineage: Archaea > Nanobdellota > Nanobdellia > Woesearchaeales > SKGA01 > SKGA01. The sequence goes on along the minus strand of CAZHNR010000017.1, from coordinate 9,808 downwards.
TCCTTCACCGCTGTGCGCTCCAGGAACCAGTCCTGCTACATCAATAAGGTTGACAGGTACAAAGCGCCAGCCTTCTTGTACATAGCCAGTGCGAGGGTTTGCTGTTTTGCCAAATTCCTGCGCAACATCTTTTATTTTTACGAAGCCAATGGCGTGATTTGGTTTGATAGTGGTAAAGGGATAATTTGCAATTTCTACCTCTGAGAGTGTAGCTGCTTTAAAGAAAGTGCTTTTTCCAACTGAGGGTTTGCCAACAATTCCGATAATCATTGTGCAGTTCCTCTGTTTGGCATTATGGATTGAATTGTGATGTGCATGAAAAAAGAGGTCTGTCAGAAGGTTTTTATATCTTGCTTTTTTACTGCATCCTATGGAGCCCTTCTTTTTAGCAAAACCGCAATCTCTTGCAGATATTCAAGGTCAAGACGCGGCAATTTCTGCAATAGAGTCCTTTTTTAATACCTTCAAGAAAGGAAAATCCTTATTTCTCTATGGTCCTCCAGGTACGGGAAAGACAAGTGCAGTGTATGCGTATGCTAAAGAGCAAGACTATGATGTACTTGAGCTGAATGCAAGTGATAGTAGGAGTAAAAAGGTTATTGAGGAATTTCTTTCTAAAGCGACTGGCCAAATGAGTTTGTTTGGAACTAAAAAAATTATTCTTATTGATGAGGTTGATGGACTCTCAGGAAGAAAGGATAGGGGTGCGGCTTCAGCTATTGCAGCTGCAGTGAAAACTTCATCTTTTCCCATAGTTATTACAGGAAGTGACGTCTTTGACAAGAAATTTTCTCCTATAAAAAAAGTTTCTGAATTAGTGGAGTTTAATGAGTTATCGGTTGACGCTATTGTTGAAGTGCTTCGAGTTCCTATCAAGCAACATAACTTATCTGTTGACGAGAAAGATGTGCGTGCTATCGCAAGAAATTCTGCGGGTGATGCAAGAGCTGCTTTAAGTGATTTATTTACTTTTGTTCTTGTCAAAGATAGTGAGACTTCTGATTTGTCATCACGAAAAAAAACTGTTGCTATTACGCAAGCACTTATTCCGGTTTTCAAATCCACAAATCCTGACGTTGTGTTTGGTTCCTTTGATGACGTTGATGAAGACTTAGATAAAATATTTTTATGGGTGGATCAAAATATTCCTGTGGAATATACAAAAGCAAAAGATTTGCATAATGCCTATGAAATGCTCAGTCTTGCAGACAGATTCTTTGGACGAATACGGCGGTGGCAATACTACCGATTTTATGTGTATTGTTATCTACTTCTCTCTGTTGGAGTCGCTCTAGCTAAGGAGGAAAAATACACAAGACCACCAAGATATCAACAACCTAGTCGTCTACTAGCTTATTGGCGAGCAAATATGCAATTTGCTAAACGTAAGAGTATTGTGCAAAAGCTTGCAGCAGCTACAAATGTTTCTCAAAAAACTACCTTGCAAGATTCCTTACCGTATCTCGCTCCTTTCCTAGCACGTAACAAGCAAGCACAGGAAGACTTAGATTTAGCTGCTGATGAAATAGCGTGGTTGAAAAAGATCTCCACGTAATACAACTAGAAATCTTTATATACTTCTTTCAGGCAAATGAGTTCATGGGATTATTTTCAACAAAAAAAGTATTTGATATGAAGTCAGCTGCAAAGCAACTTGAAAGCTGGGTAGCAATCGAGAAAAAAAGAGTTTTGATAGTGGATCAATTAGCCCAACATACTGTTGAACCTGCTGCTGCACAGCATGCTTTAAATGAATTAATGCCTCAAGTACATACAATTCACACTTATCTCTATCGCTTTATTGAACGAGCAGAACATGATGAGAAGTCCCATGTAAAAAAAGTACATCTTCCTGTATTCAAGGAACTCACTAAACGTGCTAACTTACTTTTCACGTATTTTGAAAAATATTTAGACTTGTCAGAAAAACGACTTGCTGATGAAGAAGAATTTGCAAAATATGGTAGTGCTGCAACTCGTGTAAAGTTATTACAACATACAAGAAAAAGTTTAGATTATTTACATGCAGCACATGAAGAATATCAAGAAATACAACCTCGTATGCTGAGCTTTTTACGTGCAGTAAATTGGTCAACTGCTCTTGCATTTATTACTGCTGCAAGGCTTGGAAGCGCGCCTGTAATTCCGCAAGAAGACTATGATAAATATGGCGTTATTCTTGTTCTCGTAATCATGCTTTCAGTGATTATTAATAATGTGGTGCTGGCAGTACGTCATGAGAATGATACTGAAAAACACTTGAACACTGTTCGATAATACTTTCTTAGAATACAGAATTAAAAAATAAAAAATAAGCGTTTACACGCTTTAGTTAAAATCTTCTGGAGTAAGTACTTTGGTTCGTCCGTTTGATTTCACATCACTTCCCATACCGATTGTGTAGCTTACTTTGCTTTGTTCGCATGCTTCAAGAATAGGAGCGTCAACAGTTCCATCAAAGACCACTGCATACACTGCATTGTTTAGACTTTTTACGGTAGCACCGATTTCACTGATAGGAATTTTCCCAAGAATATTTCTTTCTTTATCAAGTAAGTATGCCCCTCGTGTACCGATAAGATCTTCAAGCATTTTATTGAATGCTTTCTTATCATCTTCACCAAGCGTTTTCTGCTTGATTTGTCGAGGTGCACGTTCATTTCTATCAGTTCTTTCGTTTCGTCGAGGAGTTCGACTTCGTCGATCATTTCTATCGTTAGTTCGTCGGGAATTATTTCGTTCTGATTTGTTTTCACTTACTTCAAGTTGAGCTTGTTCGCTTGCTACTTTAGCTCGAAGTGCTTTGTGAATCTCTTTTTTTGTCAGTTCTTCAACTTCTTTACCGTCGGGAGCTTTTGTGATGTAATCGATTTCTGTGGTCGCAAGAAGTTCTTTGATAATGAGATCTCCACCTCGATCACCGTCGACAAAGACAGTGGTTGTTTTTCGTCGACAGAGTTCTAAAATGGTTTCTGGGATACCTGTGCCTCCTGCAGCGATAGCATTTTTAAATCCGTATTTGAGAAGTGTCAGTACATCTGCTCTTCCTTCTACGACAATAATTTCGTCTGATTCTTCAATTGCAGGTCCTGCAGCAAGTTTTTCCTTACCGTAGTTAACTACTTCCATCATACGAACACTGTGCGCTACTTCATCACTTAATTCTTGGCTATCGGGCATGACGCCGTCAACAAGATTACGAAGAAGTTCTTTAGCACGGTCAATGACTTGTTTTCGTTTAGAAATACGAATGTCTTCAATATTTTGAATTTGAATTTTTGCGTTACATGGTCCAATTCGTTGGATGATTTCAAGTGCAGCTCCAATAATTGCTGTTTCAGCTTTATCAAGACTACTTGGAATAGTGATTTCTCCACTAGTTTTTCCGTGTTTAGTGTCGCTAGTAACTTCAATTCGTCCAATTCGGCCACTTTTTTGTAGTTCTCGAAGTTCTAAATCTTCGCCAAGGAGACCTTCAGTTTGTCCAAAGATTGCTCCGATTACGTCTGGTCGGTCGACCATGCCGTCGATGTTGATTGTTGCATGAATAATATATTTCGATGATATTTGTGCGATTTTTGCCATTGTATGTCCTCTATAAAGTAAAAATCTTACAAGCCTATTTTTGTTGTTTGTATGATTATTACCTTTTTTAGCCACAAAGAAGAAGTTCAAAACTAAGTATTCCACACCTCAGTAGGTGCGGGCCTTTGCTTTGAGGAATATGCATTCCGAGCTACAGGTGTAGCTTTGCTGGCAATTCAGGAGGGGTTAGTAACCGCGTCCTTGCGCATGTTCGTTAGTATTGTGATGAACGTGATAATCAGCAGTGATTCTTCGCCTTGTGGCGTGTTTTTGATTAGTGCGTTGTCAATGCACATTTTGATTGGGAAAGGTTTTGTTGCCCAATACACTAACTCCTAAGGTCATTGCTTGACGTAATGGTTTTTCAAGCAGAATCGAAAAACCTGAATGTCGTATGCTCAGCTTAAGTTACTCTCGTGTTGGGCTGTTGTGTTCAAGAGTGTCCACAGTTCATTGCGATTGCCGTCTAGACATGCTCGAGTGGGACCCATTTGAACATAATTGCATAAGTGTATATTGATTTATAAATGTTGTTAAAAAGAACCCTTGAAAAAAAGAAAAGAAAAAGGTTTATTCAGTAGCTACATAAATAATGTTTGCTTCAGCTTCGAGTTCTGCTACGTACGTATCAAAGACACTTCGCGCTTGTTCCTGCACCACTACTTGTCCGATAAGGTCACGTACTGTCGGTTCACCAGGATAATCTGCAAGGACGGTGTCTAGCCCTGAGTAGCCTGCTGGAATAGTTGCATCTTTAAGGATGATATGATAGCCGAATTGACTTCGAACAGTTTCCCGCTCACCAATATCCAAAGAAAAACCTGCTTCTTCAAATGCAGGAACCATCATGCCTCTAGGGAATGTGTACTCTCCGCAAGTTTCTCTACTAGCTAAATCCATCGTATATTCGTTTACAAGTTCACAAAAATTCGCATTTCCTGCTTCATCTAGTGATTCCTCAATTTCTAAGACGACTTCGGGCTTTTCAGTCACGTTTTCGTCTGTTTCAATAAGGATATGTCGTACTGTGACTTGCTGATCTCGGTAGAATTGCTCTTTATTTGCTTCATAATAGGCCAGGATGTCTTCTTCTTGAACCATAGGTTCTTCACCTATCTCTTGTTCAAAAAGGCTTGCTATAGTAAGTTGACGTCTATATATTTGTTTGACTTCTTCAATACTTGTTCCTTGTTGACTCAGTACTTGTGAGAACTGTTCTTCACTTGTGCCTGTTTGTTGGAGTTGGAGATTAAGGAATGCTTGAACTTCTTCTTCAGTCACAGTAATGCCTTGTGCTTCTGCTTCTTGCATAAGTAATCGTTCTTGAATCAGTTGATTGAGTAGTTCTTCTCGGTCAAGCTGTAGTTTTGCTTGTACAGGAAGGGCTTGCCATTGACTGTCGAGCTCAGATTGATAGAGTGGTTCCCCGTTTATAGTAACTAAGACAATATCTTCTGGTGTATTACTCAATTGAGGTTGCGCGATAAAAAAATAAGCTGCAACAACAGCAACTGCAATAATAAGAATGAATATCCATGTGGATTGTTTACCGGGACGTTTTTTTCTTTGTGTCCCTTGAATTTGTGCTCGATTAACAGTATCGTGTTTTTTCACTATAGTATCTCCAAACCCGTAGTTTCCCCTGAGTTCACTAGTCTGTGACGACTAGGTATTTTTAAGCTTTGTCATCTCTCTCGCCAAAGCTTTTTAAAGGTCTTCTGCTAGCTATGAGTTATGCAAGATATTGTAGTGGGGAGAAGTCGGGCCGACGTAGAAAAATATGGTTTACGCGGTACAATATTATTGGGAAAACATTATGTGCAAATGGGTCAGATTCAATCACTTTCCAACAAAGTATATATGGATGTAGCTGGCGCGCATGTCGTATTTATTTGTGGGAAACGAGGTGGAGGTAAGTCCTATACGATGGGAGCTATTGCTGAAGGCTTTCATTTGCTTGAACAAGCAGTCAAACAAAATTTATCTGTAATTCTTCTTGACACTATGGGTGTCTATTGGACTATGAAATACCCTAATAAGCACGATAAGAAATTACTTGAAGAATGGGGCCTTGAACCACAAGAAATTCCTCTAAAAATTTTCACCCCTACTGCCTTTTTTGAAAAATATAAGGCAAAAGGCATTCCTACAGACGCACCTTTTTCTCTTTCACCTGCAGTTATTGATGCGGATGATTGGTGCACAGCATTTCGTGTGGATAAGTATAGTCCTGAAGGTATACTTATTTCAAACGTTATTCTTGAACTTAAAAAAGTAGCTGAACGCTATACCTTGACTGACATTTTAAAAAAAATTGAAGAAGATACAACAAGTAATACGGAGACAAAGACGGCAACGCAAAGTATGTTTCACATGGCCGAGTCGTGGGGTGTCTTTACGGACGGCGAAGGAACTAAACTTTCTGACATTGCAAAAGGTGGACAAATAACTGTACTTGACGTTTCGTGTTATGCAACAATGCCTGGTGGTTGGGATGTGAAAGCTCTTATTGTTGGTTTGATGGGTCAACGATTGTTTATTGATCGAATGCTTGCTCGTAAGGATGAAGAGTTTGCAAGTGTTGAGGCTTCAATTAATGCCTTTTCAAAAGAAAAGGAAAAAAAACAAGACATGCCGTTAGTATGGCTTGTTATTGATGAAGCACATGAGTTCTTGCCAAAACACGGGAAAGTTGCAAGTAGTGATGCGCTCATCACGATTATGCGTGAAGGTCGTCAACCAGGAATTTCGCTTATGCTTGCAACACAACAGCCAGGAAAAATTCATACAGATGTTATGACGCAATCAGATATTGTTCTCTCACATCGCATTACTGCAAAAATTGATGTTGAAGCCTTGGGAATGCTTATGCAAAGTTATATGCGCGAAGGTTTAGTGCAACAACTTGATCACCTACCTCGAGTGAAAGGTGCAGGAATTATTTTTGATGATAGTAATGAAAAAATGTATCCTATTCGTGTGCGACCTCGATTCACGTGGCACGGAGGTGGAAGTCCATTTGCAGTTCCAGAAGATATTGAAAAAGATGATAGTTTCTTATGAGATGTAGTCTATACTTTTTTCTAAAAGAGAGGTAATAGTTGCATTTGCATCGAGAACAAGTTCTGCTTTTTCTTTTTGAGGCAAAATGTAGTTTTCATATTCTTGTTCTCCAACTTTCTCAAACGTAGTATCTGAGGCAGGTCGACCACTTCGTTGTTTTCTTCGAAATACTTGTTTCTCAAAAGGCAAATCTAGGTATAGTGTGTATGTTGTAAGTGCAGTTAAAGAAGGATAGTTAAGCGCATGAAATCCTTCTACAATAAGAGATGGTTTTCTTTTCAAATGTTGCAAGCAGTAGGTTTTATCTGAAGGTTGTAGTAATGAGTGATATTCTACATTTCTTTGTTGTTGTAGTGTAGTAATAAGTTGCGCTACTTTTTCTCCATCATACAATTCTTTTCTTTCAAAGGTTCTATATTCTTTTCCTCCCTGTTTAACGTAGATTTTTTCAGATCCTAACTTATAAAATAAATCGAGAGAAAGAAGATTTGCATCTAATTTTGTTGCAAGTCGTGTTGCGAGTGTAGATTTTCCACTACAACTCGGTCCAGAAATAAGTATGACGTTCATGTGAAAAGCGCATCTCGTATAGTGAGGGCTTTTTCTTTAGTTTTTGGATATGCTGCTAACAAAAATTTGAAATGGAAACAATTTCCATGATCGACTAAATGTAATTCGTTTTTTTCAAGAAGTGCTTCTTTGTCAAATCGTAGAAAAAGTGCTCCCTTGTCGTCAACTCTATCGTCTTGAGAACAAATAGTTTCCTTTTGTTCAGGAGTGAGTCGTTCAAGAAGTATTCCAATAATATGTTTATTGTGTCTTTCTTTTGTAGTATAAACTTTTAGGGAGATAATATCTTCGCCGTGTTCAATACGAATATGTTCCTCTTCAAGTTGTATTTTTTCTTGCTCTTTATGTTCGGGAAGGAACTGTTCAATTGTGGAACGGACAGGCTGCAAATCTTCGTTTGGTTTACAGAAACAGCTTATAGTGCAGTTATGGAGGTATTTCATTAAGATATGTAATAAATCCATTATATTTAAATACTATTCTTTCTTTTGTTCCGATAATGGGGAAAGAATTTTTAGACGGCGAAGTGTATTCCTTTAATCGAAGCACGGAAGACGTTGAACAGGAAAACCGCTTACTACGAGAGACTATTGCACAGTTAAAACATGAACTGGATAGATTCCGGGCTCCAGCTTTATTAGTTGCTGAACTTGTTGAGAAAGTTGATGATCATCATGCACTTATTGTTATGCCTAATGGAAATAAGTTCTACGTTGACGTAGCTTGCGATCCTGCTGACTTGAAAGTCGGTGATTCCATTCTTGTAGAGCAAAAGAATCTCACTATTGTTGAACCCATTAAATCCACAAAACGCTTTAACGTTGACCAGTTTGTTATTATGGATAAGCCAAAAATTAAATGGTCTGATGTTGGTGGATTGAAACGAGAGATGCGAGAGGTTCGTGAAATTGTTGAACTTCCTCTCAAAAAACCTGAACTTTTTGAAAAAGTAGGTATTGAACCTCCTAAAGGAATTTTATTATATGGTCCTCCAGGTACTGGAAAAACTCTTTTGGCAAAAGCAGTTGCTGCAAGCACGAATGCTACTTTTATTGAAATTGTTGGTAGTGAATTAGTGCAGAAATTTATCGGCGAGGGTGCCAAGCTCGTAAAAGAAGTGTTTGAACTTGCAAGAGAACACGCACCTTCTATTGTGTTTATTGACGAATTAGATTCTCTAGCTGCTAACCGTATCGAATTAGGAACAAGCGGTGAACGAGAAGTACAACGTACCTTTATGCAGTTCCTTGCAGAAATTGATGGTTTTACGCCTCTTGCAAATGTTAAAATAATTGGTTGTACTAATAGGAAAGATATTTTGGATCCAGCAATTTTGCGACCTGGTCGTCTTGATAGACTCATTGAGGTAAGCCCTCCTGATATTGAGGGTGTTGAGCAGATTCTTAAAATCCATACTAAAAAAATGACTTTGAAGAAAGGCTTCAAGTTCAAATCTGTTGCAAAGACGCTTGATGGTTTTACTGGTGCTGAAATTAAGGCAGTATGTACTGAAGCAGGGTATTCGGCAATTCGAGATGATAGGTATATTGTAGATGTTGATGACTTTGCTGAAGGTAAGGAGAAGGTACTTCGTGCTGAAGGCTTAGAAGGCGACGACTACTTACGTATGTTTAGCTAATTTTTTTCTTTTATTTTTCGAGACAATTTATATACTGTCCTTTATTCTATAGTTATGCGCAATGACTAAGTGAACACCCGATGAGGCTCTGCCTATGATTAACGGAAGTAACTCAGGAGCGCACTTTTTTTTGTTTTTTTTATGATTAACGGAACCTAAACTTGTTTTGGGTCCAAATAATTCTTTTTTTTTGAATTATTTTGGAGTAACTCGAGGCAGCGCACTTTTGTTTCTTTTTTTTTCTATGGTTAACAGGAATCCTTTAGGACGCCAATAATCTTTGATTATTTAGCGGTAACTCAGGAGCGCACTTTTTTTTCTTGTTTTTTTTATGATTAACGTGAATCCTTTAGGACGCTAATATTTTTTATTTACGAATGTTTTTTAAACAAGTTATCCTAGAATGTGGTATATGGGAAAAGCAGTAGTATCGCCAGTTGTGAAAAAGTTCTCGCAAAAAGCAGATAAGAAACATTTTGAAGCATTGTGGCAACAATATGGAAACAAAAAAGTATTGCCCAAAGGCTATGAACTACAAGCTCTGCGTGCGCTGTCGTTTTACCCAGAATTACTTCGTGAAAGAATTGTCTTCAGATTTAAAGATCAAAACATAGCTCATTCCTCTGCACCAAGTTTTCTTTCTCTGTTGAATCCTTTTCGCCAGAGAAAGTATTTTATTACTATTAGTCAAATATTACCAATTGATTTAGAACCGACGTTATTTTCTCACTTGTCCTACAATGCACAAATTGGTGTTCTTGCCCATGAACTTGCTCATACTTCAGAGTATGTGCGAAAGTCGAGTTTGTGGATTGTGGTTCTTGGAATTAAATATGTTCTTGGCGTATTCAAATCATATAAACATCATTTTGAACAAGAAACAGATAAGCGAGCTATTAACCACGGTGCAGGCTATCAACTTCGAGAATGGAGTAAGGCTGTGCATGAATA
>CAZHNR010000016.1:0-17747 GCA_964534065.1 uncultured Methanosarcinales archaeon | reverse complement strand
GTTTAGGACGTAAATATTCTAAAAATTTCTCACCGTAGTAACTCCAACCAATAATTGTAGAGAATGCAAAGAGTGAAAGAGAAATAGCAATCATATACTGCGCCATACCTGGAAAACTCGTAGCGAAGGCTGCTGTCGTAAGAGCAACTCCATTGAGACCACTATCCCACACGCCGCTAATAATAATTACAATACCTGTTAAGGAGCAAACAATAATAGTATCAATAAATGTTTGTGTCATAGCAATCAGTGCTTGAGTTTTAGGTTTCTTTGTCCTTGCTGCTGCTGCAACAACTGCTGCTGAACCTAAACCTGATTCGTTTGAAAATAATCCTCTAGCCACACCCATGCGAATCGTCATTAATACGCCAACACCGACAAAGCCTCCTGTTGCTGCAGTAGGATTGAATGCGCTTTGTATGATGAGTCTGAATACATCACCAAGAATTTCAACATGCGTAATGACGATGATGAGTGCTGTGATAAAATACCCTGCAATCATAATAGGTACGATAATTTCTGTAACTTTTCCAATGGATTTAATTCCTCGAAGCACTACAAACGCAGTTAGTATCATAAGAAGTAATGCAATGATAAAAGGATTCATATTAAAGGCCTCAGTTAAAGACTGAGAAATAGAATTCGCCTGAATAAGATTGCCAAGTCCGATTGCTCCAATCAGACCAAAAAACGCGTAGAGTGCTGCAGGCCACTTTTTACCCATTGCTTCTTTAATATAATACATGGGTCCTCCTGCAATTTCGCCCTCGTCATTTATCTTTCGATATTTTACCCCGAGAAGTGTTTCTGCGTACTTTGTTACCATGCCAAAAAGACCAGTAACCCACATCCAGAAAAGAGCACCTGGTCCACCGATGGCAATAGCTGTTGCAACGCCAACAATGTTACCTGTACCAACCGTTGCTGCTAGAGCGGTCATTAGGCTTTGAAAATGAGAGATGTCTCCTTTACTTTCTTCATCGCCTTTCTCGCCCATAACAACAAGTTTGAGTGCTTTGCCAAGCTTGGTGAATTGGATTCCTTTAAGTGCAAAGGTAAGAAAAATTCCTGTTCCTAAGAGAAGTATGACAAGCGGGTAACTCCACAGAAAATCGCCAATTGCCTGCACACTTTCTAACAACATATGTGCATTTTATTTATAAGCTCATTTAAAAGTATTTCCTTCACTGCCTTGAAATGCTATTTTTGTGCAGTGACTGATAGAGTATCAGGAATCACAAACGAAAAGAAATCCTGACTGCAAAGCAGCAGGTAAGTATTCGCAGTTAGGAAATACGCTCAAAGCGATAGGTATCTTTGTCAACTTTTTCTAAAAAACGGTTAAGAGGACGTACCCAAAGTTGCTTGTCATCTCTTGCTTTGTAGACGACCATGTCGCTTTCATTTTCATCAATTTGACTTTTTGCAACGCCAAGAATGGTGTAGGTAGAATTACGTTTGTAATGTTTCCAAATACTTCCTACTGTAAGTTCTCTTGTCATGTGGAGATTTATTCTGCTTCAATATAGTTTCGGCCTAAGAATTGTTTAACTGTTCCTTTTACACGGACGGTTTCACCATCGGCAGGAATGCTTTGACTTGCAATGAAGACATCAAACTCGCCGTCGGTTAATGTGTATCCAGAAAGTTCACCTAATGAAATGCTTCCAATGACTTCTCCTTTTACTGTAATAGTTTCGCCTAAGTTATTGTCATTTTGCACCTGAGCAATACTTGTTGTACAGGCAGCGAGTAGTAGCGTTAGTATGAGTAATCCTATAAGTAATACTTTTGTATGTTTCATTTTCTCTCCTTAATTTCTTCTTGACGTTGTGAGATGAATTCATCTACTTTCGTTTCACCGTGTACAACTTCATCTCGAGTTCGTACATTCACGCTGTTATGTTCAACTTCACTATCTCCGACAATAAGGATGTAGTTGTACTGTTGGAGCTGGGCATCTCGAACTTTTTTCTTTGTGCTTTCGCTCCGTTCATCAATGTCAACACGTAGTCCTGCTGCTTTCATTTCTTTTGCAATATTTTCTACGTAGTCATTGTGTCTATCAGCGATTGGAAGAATGATAATTTGGTTTGGTGAAATCCATAAAGGAAATTTTCCTGCATAGTGTTCGATAAGAATGCCAAGGAATCGTTCAACACTTCCAAGCACTGCACGGTGTACCATAACTGGCGTGTGTCTATTTCCATCTTCACCTGCGTATTCTAGTCCGAACTGTTGTGGAAGTTGGAAGTCAAGTTGAATCGTTGCTACTTGATGTGTTCTTCGCAAACTATCTTGTACGTGAATATCTATTTTTGGACCGTAGAACGCACCGTCTCCTGGATTAAGTTGATATTCCATGTCCATTTTTTTAAGTGCTTTTGCAAGGCCGTTTTCTGCAATTTCCCATTGCTGGTCACTTCCCAAAGCTTTCTCGGGTTTGGTTGAGAGTTCTAAATGGAAGGGCATGTTAAAGACATCGGTGTAGACAAATTTTACAAAGTCCATAACTGCAATAATTTCTTGTTCAATCTGATCTTCACGGCAGAAAATGTGTGCGTCATCTTGACAGAATTTTCGAACACGCATTAAACCACCAAGTGCGCCTTTGAGTTCATTTCGATGCAGTGGTGCAAAGTCTGCGATACGTAAAGGAAGATCTCGATAACTTTTACTGGAAGTTTTGTAAATCATACAATGACTTGGACAGTTCATAGGTTTGAGACTTGCTTCTTTATGATCCATACTGAGGACAAACATGTTCTCTTGGTAATGTTGCCAGTGGCCACTTGTTTCCCAAAGTTCCTTATCATAAATTAATGGAGTAATTACTTCAGCATATTCGCGTTTATGGTACTCTTCACGCATGAATTGCATGAGTGTGTTATACATAAAAGCTCCTTTGGGATGAAAGAAAGGACTTCCAGGAGAAAGGTCGTTAAAGCTGAATAAATCAAGTGTTTTTCCGATACGTCGATGATCGCGTTTTTTTGCTTCTTCGATAAATTCAAGATATGCTTTCAAATCTTTTTTATCGGGAAAACTAATTCCATAAATTCGAGTTAACTGTGCATTGTTTGCATCAGCCCGCCAATATGCACCTGAAATTTTTGTAAGTTTCAGTGCTTTGATCATTTTTGTGTTTGGAATGTGCGGTCCACGGCAAAGGTCGACAAAGTCTCCTTGTTCATACGCACTTAATCCTTCTTCAAGATTATTGATCATCTCAACTTTGTATTTATTATGTGCGAATTGTTTGAGCGCTTCTTCTTTACTAGTATAATCGATACGTTTTGTTTCAATTTTTTCCTTGACAATTTTTTTCATTTCTGCTTCAATAGCAGGGAAGTCATCACTGGAAATATTGAGATTGTCAAAGTCGTAATAAAAGCCTTCCTCAAGAGCTGGCCCTATGGTTGGTAATGCTTCAGGATAGAGTCGTTTTATAGCATGAGCAAGTAAGTGAGCACTAGAGTGCCAAAACATATGTTTTCCTTCGTCGTCATTAAAGGTAATAATTTTGATAGAGGTATCGGTTGTTAAAGGAGCATGAATATCAATAAGCGTGTCGTTGGCTTTAATTGCAAGGGCGTTTCGAGCTAGTCCTTCGCTGATGCTGAGTGCGACATCATGTCCTGTAGTCCCTGAAGCAAATTCTTTTGCTGTTCCATCGGGAAGTGTGATTGTTATCATAGTGAAGGGTTGGGGGAGTGTAGCTTTAAAGGTTTTTGTTTCTCGTTTAGCTCACATGAGTAAGAAAGACACGTTTACCACTAAATAGTGAATAAGATTGGAAAAGTTTATAAATTCACTTAATTCAATGACTTATCATGACTCTTGAAGACCTTTCTGACTTGCCTGACCGGATGAAAGACTTACCTCGTAATTGGCAACGATGGTTTCGTTTAGCTGATGAAGGACAATTGTATAGAGGTCTTGCTTCAACTTGCAAAGAATTTTACGAACCTTTGATGGATGATGAATTCAAGGAAACATACTGTAAAGTTATACATGCGAAACGAAAAAATAGGATAGTGGCTATGCATTATGTTGTGGATGAGTTATTATCTTCTATGTATCATACTAACCTTGGAGCTATAAATGCTATTGGTCGAACATGGGAAATAAACACCAAAGCAGAACAGGCAGCGGTATTAGCAGCACCTTTCATTCTTACAGATAAAGAGCTTGATGCGATTGAAGCTTTTGAAAAAAAATATGGAAATGGAGATTATGCAACTCCGATTGCAAGGGAATATCAAGAAAGTTTTCGAACAAGTATTCCCTCGCCAAAAGAAGCAGCACATCTATTTTCGGATCCTCGCCTAGCCCAACAAGCAGACCTCTATACTTCTCCACACCTCTGGAATAAAGGTCTGCACGTGGTGCTCAAAGATCGCCTCAAGAAACCTAAACATGAAGTGTGGCTAAATTCATATTATGCAAAGCACTTAGATAAAAATCATAATGTGTTAGGTATACAACTGCGAGAAAAAACGGCCGAAAGTCTAGCAAGACGACTTGCCAAAGTAGCTACAGAGGGCCAGGTTCTTGATAAAGTACGGTCTACCTATAAGACACATAAGAAGATGACTCTCCAAGAACTTGTTTCTAAAAAGAAGAAGTTGCTTCTCACACCACAACTTGTTCGTCAGTTTCAGTTTTATGCACAGCACTTGGGATTTGCTGACCCTTATACTATTGGTAAAAAAGATGCGGCGAGTAAAAAACTCTGGATATCTTCTTTTGAACGAGCAGACTTTGAAGATATCACAGGTATTCAATTCACGACAAGAGACTTATTTGCAGGAGAGAAAGTTCCAGAACACTCAACTGTAAATTTCCTTTTAAAATCAATAGATAGGTCCCCTGGTGTCTATTCTGAGAGGAAAATAATTGGTACTCCAAAAAATGCTGTGTGGAATATTTATGGACGATTTGTCAGACCTGCAGATAATCACATTCCTAATGTTCTTTTCCCTCATGAAGAGGTTGTACCTTTTAGAGAAATAAAATATAAATGGACTGGTCCGGAGAAAATAAAACGTATTTGGGACGGTCAATTGGGCTCAAGCCTCCATATTAAAACATTAAAAGATGAACTTCTTTATCTCATGGGTGTCTACCGCCACAATAAATATAAAATGCTTTCAGATCCTCGAAATGATCCTGTCATTAAAGATAATGAGTCTCTCTACGATAATTATATTGCAATGTATAAGCTAGCGCTTCCTGACAGACGGAATCTTACGTTGTAGAATTTAGCGTCGATCTTGGCCGACATAATTGCTGATGTGATATGTCGTTGGTTTCATTCTCTGAAGATCATAATCAGATATTAGTGCATGTACTTGCACTTTACCTACTTTTGTATCGTCAACAAGTTGTACAGGTGTTTCATCAACTCCTAGAATAAGTGCTGGCACTGGATTACCTTTCACTGCCAGGTTACCTTGTATTCCTGTGAAATATTTCGCATTTATATTGATATTTTGGTAGGAAGTATAGAGGTCAACAAGGAGGTTATATATATTTCTTGCATACTCTTCCCTTGGAAAAGCTTTTTGTATATGTGGATTATTTTTTTGTTGATTATTAATGCTATAGAATCCTAAAAGAATAAATTCTTCCAAATTTGGAGTCTGCACAAATTGGTCTTGAGTACTATGGAAATTGTAAATATCTTTACCTTTTTGCGCTAGTTCTTCTTGTTTATTTTCCATGACTAATTTTTCTAGCCAGTGAGTATCATCTGTTTTTGTATACATAGGAAGTAAGAGAAATGTTGATGGTCTTATAAACTTTTCAGATACATGAGAATTTGCTTAGTTACGTCTTCTGGCGTTTTTTGTGTTGTGTCTATGAGCAAATCATAATTAGTTTTATCGTGAATATCGATGTTATAGAGTTCTTTGAATCTTGCATTATCTTGCTGTGTGCGTTTTTTGATGTGTGCAAGTGTGCTCTCCAGTGAGTTATTCTCTTTTTCACTTGAGCGCTTTGCGTCATAGATTCTTTTTGCAGCTTCTTGTATGTCGACAGCAAGGTATATTTTTATTGATTCAGGAAGAAAGTACCACTGTGCACGTCCATCAACAATGCAATGCTCTTGATTTCTAGCTTTCTTGGCAGTTTGCTCATCCATATGTTTATCCATATCTGGATTTTGCAGAATATATGCGTTCATTTCATGGATGCTGAATTGTTTTTCAGCTGCAATTTCTCGCCAAGTATCACCAACACCTATACTTTCATAACCAAGTTCTTTTTTGAGAAGTTGAGCTACTGTTCCTTTGCCACTACCAATATCGCCCATCAAGGTGATAATCATTCTTCAATCTCCATGCCTGTGATGCCATCAAGAGTTATTTTTGTTATTTTTCGATCATCATCACTGTAGGTTGCAAGATACTGTGGAACAAGTAAGAGATGCAAAGATCTCACACTCGCAGATTTGAACCAATGACGAACGAAACTACGCACTTGTTCTTCACTAATACTGGTCTTTGGAGCTTGCTGTGTAGATTTCTCTATTTCAATGTTTGAGGATAAGCGTCTAGGCCTATGCTCTTTGAATTGCAGGACACCAAACCAACGTTTATACTTTCCTACTTTTTCATGAGCAATAATGTTCTTTTTTTCTAAGGAGTGTAATGTTTTTGTAATGGTTTGTTTTGGATACGCGGTAGCCTGACGTAATTCTTCTTCACTACGGTAGCTTTCCTTAGTTAGATGTAATTCACGTGCGAGTCGAGTTTCTGTTTCTTGCAATTGCACGATTTTATCTGACTCTGTCATGACTTTACGTTTACCTTGACTCAAAAGTACGATGTGCCCTGTTATCGCATCCATAACAATAGTAGTATCTCTTGTAGATTTGAACAAACCACCAAACCATTTTTTTATTTGACGCACACTCATACAATACATAACACGGTCCGAACGTTCTAGATGAAGTAACTGTGTAGTATGTTCTCCAATAACTCCAAAACGTTTTTTCCTTTTTTTTAGCGCAAGCTCACGAATTACTTGTTCGTGTAAACCTTTTGTTTGATAGACTTCAAGTTTTTGTTTGGTTTTTGGAACATCTTTGACAGCAATGGGTTCTGTATTTTCATTAATTGAACTCGGTTCTTCTTCGCCTAGTTCTTCAACCAATTTTGTTTTTACTTCAGTAAGATCTACTTCTTTGACATGGAAAGGCAAATAGGCTTCTTGTTTAGGACGCATTAAGCGTTCGATATCTTTTTCAGTTAAGGTCTTGTGTTTTGTGTAAAGCCATCTTGTTTTGAATTTTTGTAAACTATCAAAACTGTCCGGGGCATAAAGAAGAAATTCTCCTGTTTTTAATTTAGGAAGCGTTGCTTCCAAGTCAACATCACTAGTGAGACTTTTGAGAGCTTGTTTTACTTTTTTAATATCTTGTTTGAGATTTAGACGACCAATTGCCCAGGTACCGAACTGACTGAATGCTTTGTAATCAATATCTCCTGGATTTTGCGTTGCAATCACGCAAGAAATACCGTACTTTCGAGCTTGCTTAAAGAGAAGTTTAAGCATTGGTTTACAGACGGGTTTCTCACTTCCTGCAGGAAGAAATGGAGCGATTTCATCAAGTACGAAGAGGCCTTGCACTTCCTCGCTTGGATTGTCAAGCATCCATTGATAGAGAAGATTTGCAATATTTGCAACATAGTACTCTTTCTCTTCCTGACTACCAAGTGTATTGAGGTACATGATGCTAATTGGGGTTGTTTTTTGTTTGAATTTATTTTTGCCAAAAAACATGTCGACTGAACTTGCAACACCAAATTGGAATAAGAGTTTTTTCTGACCGATGGTGAGGTACTTGAGTTGTTTAATAAGAAAATCTAAGGATTTTTTTTCTTCAAGAAATTCAGCAATTTCTTCTTTGAGTCCTTCTGGCGGATGCCGAAGCATATGAATAAGATGAGAGAAGGTTGAAATTGATTCTTGATGACTGTAAGAATAATACAGTGTACTGTAGAGGACTGCTTGCGTGTATTTCCCTTTACTTGTTCGTAAGCTTGCACCAAGAAGTTTTGTTAGGGTGGTGGCAGTATCATGAATAAGTGTGATTGCTTCCTCTTGCGGGAGATTTGCCTGAGGTAATTTAAGTGGATTAATACACACACTAATACCTTTGCTTGATACGGGGGTATAGATAGTAACGTCCATCTTTTCTTTTAATACACTGGCTATCTCTTCGTCAAGGTCGTGTTCTTCTCGTTCCTTTTTTGTACCAAATAGTGCAAGTGAGCATAAGTCTCCTTGAACGTCAAAAACTAGACTCGGAATATCTTTGAGTATTGCTTCTTCAATAATTGTTTTTGTGAAGACAGTTTTTCCTGAACCTGAAGATCCAAGAGCGATAGCATGTTTATTGAGATTTGCTAAGGGAAGGGAGAAAGGTGCATCTGATTTGCTTCCTATATGAAGTGTTTTTTCTTCGTTTACCATGCTCATTCAAGCGTATATTGACTCTTAAATGTATCGATTTACACAGCTGTTTGTCGCTGTGCTATGCGTTTGAAAATAAAGTAACCTATAAACAAAACAAAGAAATAGAAGGGTTGTTTGAAGACAAAAATAGTAAGTGCAAAAATGATTGAAAGCACAATGATGTCAACAAAATTAAATCCCATATGCTCATTTCTATGAGAAGGAGTTTATATGCTTTACTAGAAATGCACGTCAAGCATCATCTTCAGATCATCGCTTGGTTCCCACATAGGTTCAAAACTCAGAACCACATCGACATCTTCAACACCTTCCACTTCGTAGCAGCGAGACTTTACTTCTTCCATAATCGTAGGTCCATACGGACACATAGGAGTAGTTAAGGTCATGGTGACTACAACGCTATTGTCCTTAATAGCGATGTCTCTAAGCAGTTCAATAGTAACAATGTCAAGCCCTATTTCAGGATCCTCGACAAGTTTGAGTTTTTCAACAATTGCATCCTTATCAATCATTTTGCAACCTCTGCCAGAATAGGATCAAAGCCCTCGTCTTCAATACGCTTTGCAAGCTCAGCTTCACCTGTGTGGACAAGTTTTCCATCTTTAATGATATGAACAAAGTCTGGTTTAATGTAATTGAGTATTCTGTGATAATGTGTTATTAAGAGAAATCCTCGTTTCGGACTCTTCAGTTTGTTCACTCCCTGGGCAACAATTTTTAATGCATCAACATCAAGTCCTGAGTCAGTCTCATCAAGAAGCACGTAGCTTGGTTGTAAGATACTCATTTGTAAGATTTCAGCACGCTTTTTCTCTCCGCCACTAAATCCTTTGTTCAAATACCTTCGCGCAAAGGCAAGGTCCATATGTAGGTCAGCCATTTTTTCTTTGAGGTACTTGTGAAACGCGAGCATCTCAAGTGGTTTGTCCGGGTGAGTTGCATTATACGCTGTTTTTAAAAAGTTAGAAAGTGTCACACCATCAATTTCCTGTGGGTACTGGAAGGAAAGAAATAATCCTAACTGCGCTCTTTTATCTGGATCAAGTTCAGTGATATCTTCACCGTCAAGGATGATTGTTCCTTTTGTTATTTCATACTTTGGATGTCCCATTAAGGTATTTGCAAGAGTTGACTTCCCGCTGCCGTTTGGTCCCATAAGCGCATGGATCTCGCCTTTCTGTATAGTTAATGTGATATCATGAAGAATCTCTTTTCCTTCAATACTTACGTGGAGATTTTTAATTTCTAGTTTCATTTTTTTCTTCTCGTTTTTCTTTTTGCATGTTAATTACTGCCTAAGTAAAGAGACGGCTTCTTGCAATGCAACTATGCAGTTGTCAATTTCGCTTGTTGTGTTATAGCCAAGCAAGCTGATTCGCGCAAAACTTTCTACATCAAAATGTTTGCGTAGTGGTTGCGCGCATAAGTGTCCTTCTCTGATTTGTATGCCTTTGGCATTGAGCATGTGCGCTATATCTAGAGCATGTACTCTATCAATGGTAAATGAAAATACACTTGCCTTAGGGTTTGCTGTCCCGTAGAGTGTAAGTCCTTGAATAGTTTCAAGTTTTTCTCGTGTATAGTCTGTGAGCTGATGGAGATAATTATAATCGTTGTGTTCTTGGAAATAAATAATAGCTGCTGCAAGACCAATGACTTCTGCGATAGGGGGAGTGCCAACTTCAAACTTCCAAGGAAGGTCGTTCCAAGTACTTTCTTCCTCGCTTACTTGTGCAATCATTTCTCCGCCATAGAGCAGTGGCGTTGCTTCTTCTAAAAGTTCTTTTTTCATATAGAGTACACCAATTCCTGTTGGTCCAAGAACTTTATGCCCTGAGAAACAGTAAGCGTCTACTTGCAATTCTTTCATATCAACAGGTTCGTGCACGATACCTTGCGCCCCATCAATAACTACAAAAATATCTTTTGTTTTTAGGAAATGAGTAATATCTTTTACTGGTTGCACTACGCCAAGCACGTTACTAATATGTGCGAAGGTAACTACTTTTGTTTTGTCACTTATATGTTGTTGTAAGAGTTCAATTGTAATGTCTCCTTCTTTTGTTATAGGAAAAACTGTAAACAGTAAATCATATTTTAAGGCAAGCTGTTGCCACACAACGAAGTTACTATGATGTTCACTTACTGGGCAGAGAATTTCATCACCTGGCGATAAGCGTTCACAAATAATTTGTGCGGCAGTGTTAAGACTTTCGCTACAGTTTCGTGTGAAAATTGTTTCCTCCGTGCTTGCGTTAATAAAATCGGCAATAATTTTTCTTCCTGTTTCATAGGCTTCTGTTGCCATTTGACCAAGACTAGAACTTCCTCGATGCACATTGGCAGTATAGTGTTCATAATACGCCTGCATTGCAAGAACAACAGGAGTAGGAGTTAATGAAGTTGCAGCACTATCAAAATAAATAATATCTTTTCCTTGCAATTGTCGTTCAAGTAATGGGAAATCATCTCTATTCATACAGTTAACCTCTGTTCAACTTGTCTAAGGATGTCTTCTTGTTGTTCTTCTGAAAGATGTGTGATGCCTTGTGAAAGGAATCCTATGAGTAACATATGAGTTGCCTGTTGTTTTGACATGCCTCTCGCTTGTAAGTAAAAGAGTTGCTGTTCGTCAAGCTCTCCTATTGTTGCTCCGTGACTGCAACTAACAATATCTGTTTGAATAGCAAGTTCAGGAATTGCACTTGCACGAGCAGTATCATCTAAGAGTAAAATATCCATTTGTTGATAACCTTCACTCTCGCTAGCACCAGGACGAATGGCAACAAGACCTTTGAATCCTGCTTGGGAGTGGTTTTGCAAGACTGCTTTTGTTGCAATATCACTTTTTGTCTCGCCAACAAGGTGATGTGATTGTTGCGTAATAAGGAAGCGTTGTTCATTTCCAAATAAGGTAACTTGTTGGTTTCCTTCTGCTTCTTTTTCTGTGAGATAGATATGACTTTCAAGTTCGTGATAGTCACTTCCAAGAAGGACATCATGGACATCAACTTGTGCTTTACTTTGTGCATGTATACTTCGATGATAGCGAATGTATGTTTTGCTTGGAGCATTTTGCATTGTCGTAAAATTTAACTTTGCTCCTTCTTGTACAAGAATTTCCAGATACATATCATGCACACCTGTAGGTATATCTGTAATGTGTTGGATAATATTTGCTGTAGCGTTTTTCTCAACAACAATGAGTAAATGACTTTCACTATGCTTGCCAGTAATTTCTTGAGTAAGGGTAACTTCCTTACTTTCATTTTCTTTAATGACAAGTAGTTGTGGATTTTTGAAGCGACTGTAATGAGTTGCTGTGCTCACACTTGTTTCTGGACGAAGCAGTGTGCCGTAGAGTTCATTATACTTTGTTGAAGTTTCTAAAGCTGAAGCCTGAGGATAGGTATGTACTTGTACCGGTGTATCGATTGTTGTGATAAAAAGCTCTTTATCCTTAGGAATCACACGAATCATTTCCCTTGGCTGTAATATGCTTCTTTGTTTCTCAAGAAATACTTTACCTTCCTCTTGTCGTTTGGAAATCATTAGCCCACACTCCCTTCCATTTCAAGCGCAATGAGTTTGTTCAGTTCAACTGCATATTCTAAAGGAAGTTCTTTAATAACGGGAGCGATGAAACCGGTAACAATAAGTTTGATAGCGTCTTCTTCACTCAGCCCTCTACTCATGAGATAAAATATTTCTTCTTCACCGATTTTTCCAATGGTAGCTTCATGTGCCATGACGGTTTTATTATTTTTTACATCCATAACTGGAATAGTATTGGAAGTAGCTCCGTCACCAACAAGCAATGCATCGCATGCCGTGCTTGTACTACAACCAGTTGCGTGTTTTGCAATTTGTACAATACCTCTGTAGGTGGTAATACCTGTTCCTTTACTAATGCTTTTTGCAACGATGGTTGAATGGGTATTTGGTGCAGCGTGCACAACCTTACTTCCTGTATCTTGATTTTGTTCTGGACCTGCAAAGGCAATACCTAAACTATCTGACTGGGCTCCTTCACCGATAAGAATACTTGCAGGATAGAGCATAGTCACTCCACTTCCAAGATTTCCATTTATCCATTCGACAAGACCATTTTCATGTACAAGAGCTCGTTTCGTGTTTAAGTTGTAAGTATTTTTACTCCAGTTTTCAACACTACTGTATCTTATTTTAGCTCCTTTGAGAACGTGTAATTCAACGCATCCTGCGTGCAAACTTGAACTATTAAATTGGGGAGCACTACATCCTTCGATGTATTGAACTTCGCTTCCCTCATCTGCGATAATTAAAGTATGTTCGAACTGTCCGCCGTTTTCTGCATTCATGCGGAAGTAGGCTTGCAAAGGTACAGTTACTTTTACTCCTTTTGGAATATAGATAAATGTTCCACCACTCCAAACGGCAGCATGGAGCATGACGAATTTATGATCATGTATAGGGACGCAGTTTGTCATGAAATATTTCTTGACAAGTTCAGGATATTTTTGCACAGCAACGTCCATGTTCTCGAAGACAACTCCTTGCTTTTCCCACTCTTCTTTGAGTTTGTGGTACACGATTTCAGAATCGTACTGCGCGCCTACTCCTGACAATGCTTTTTGTTCAGCTTCAGGAATACCGATTTTTTTGTAGGTTTCTTTAATATCGTCAGGAAGATCATCCCAACTCGCAGTTTCTTTTAATCCAGGACGAATAAAATATTGAATCGTATCAAGGTTAAGTTTTTCAAGGCTCGGTCCCCAAGTTGGCATAGGTGTCGCGTTCCAATGCTCTAGTCCTTTCAGTCTTTTTTCAAGCATCCAGGTAGGTTCATTCTTTGTTTGTGAAATCTTTCGAACAAGTTCTTCAGATAATTCTCCTGGATTTGATTTGAATACGGAGCGATCTACATTTGCATCGTCATATTTACTTCGGTCTATTACAAAATCTTCTTCCATTTTTATTCTCGTATACAGATAGTACAGTTATGTGGTAAAGTGCTATCTTGTTTTTTATGATAAGTACAGACAACTTTCATCATTGCTTCATGATGCAAAAGTCCCATGGTGGTTTCAAGCACTGTCTTTTTTCCTTCTTTGAGTTGCAATGCAGCTTCTTGCAAATCGTGAAGCAGTTGCTTTGGTAAGCTAATTTCTGAGGCACGCTTTTCGTTCATATATTGAGATACTGCTGCCGGCGTGATATCCAAGGTTTTTGCTGCGTCTTTTGCACTCATGCCCTGCGCAATCAATGCTTTCGCTAGTTCTTTGCGAATGACAGGGAGGACATATCTCACCTGAATTTCAGGAAGGTTGAGCGCTTTTACCATAAAATTAACTATTGTTAACTCATTTATAAATGTGGTGGAATTTCAACTAAAATAAGGCTTTATTGTTCCTTGAGAAAAGAGTACCACTCTTTGTATGGCTTCAATGACTGGAGTTGAAGTTCAGGAGCGCTGCTGCCTGCTGTATTAATCGTAAGTTTTGCATTGCTAAACATTTGGTTGAGGACTCCTTGTCGAGTATTCACATGATCGATTTTATGATATGATACGCTCTTTTGCCTTCGGTAGAAAATTCCTGACCTTTTGACTACGCGACTCTTTTCAAGTGTGTACGAACAGGACCTCAGCCACCAGATTCGAAGTCCAAGAGTGAGAGGAAGTAGCACTAATAAAGGTGTAAGTATTATGCTGACAAGTACGAGTGGCAATACGCTGTTTCCCAGACTAGGTCTTGTTTGTTTTAGCGCCACTGGTTCTTTTTCTTCAAGTTCTTTTTTTATACTTGCAAAACTTTGTTTGTCAGGTCGCTGCGTGGCAATCGCATCAAAAAGATCTTGATGGAACCAAGCATCAGGAATGTATCGGAACGGAATACCTTCAGAGGTCAGTTGTTGTTGATTTTGGTTGCTTTTGATAATACGCTCACCTGCAATATTGAAGTAGATGGTTCCACAGTAGGTTCCGACATATTGTTTTGTCTTTGTGTCTTTTACATCATCATACCTTGCGTAAAAATCCGAATAGAACCACTTTCCCTTATATGCACGAACACAATCTGCATAGTATTGAATTTTAGCATACTTGAAATGATAATAATCTGAAAGCATCAGAATAAGTAATGCTACACCTGCAATAATTGCAGCAATTACTGCAAAGGGACTGAATGTCGCCGTGAAAAATATTGATGCACTGATTACTGCGAAAAGGATGATTGATAATAACACATTAGACGCGAAAAAATTACTTACGCTGTACGCTGCATCTATTTCATAGAATTTCTCATTTGCTGTAATATCTAGTTGATTCAGTAACTGTTCTCGAAGTTGCTCATTCTTAGGTATATATTCAAAGGTGATTGGTGTTGCTGAACCAATGGAAATAAATTCGATAGTCCAGGTGTTATGTTTTCTATCAATAAAATTCTCTTTAAATTTGATTCCCGTTATTTTATCAAATGAAAACTCTCGTTGTTGTTGCATGAAAAAATCAATGTTCTCCCGGACTCCTCCCTCTTTGAAACTATACTTTGTGATTGAAACGCGAATAGCTTGCGCAATAAATGCAAGCATCCATAATGGGATAAGTGGGAAAAGCACAACGCAAAAAGGAAGCGCAAACCATAGGGTCGCATATGCACGTTTTGCATTCATGCCGAATTCTTCTTTAGGAATGGTCTGGCGTTTAATTTTTTTTGCTGCAACTACTGGCTTTGTCTGTATAATTTGTTTCTGTTTCTGTACATTAGGTGTTTGTTTCTCTATACGCACTTGCCGTTTATCCATCAGATGCATTACTTCTTCATGTAGTTTTTCTCCGTTGCTCAGCCCTTCAAAAATAATTTCTTGCTGTGAACCTTGACAACTTATATTAAGATCAGAAACATTTACTATTCTGCCAAGAAAAGACTTATGTAAGGTGATGTCAGAAACATTCTCTAAAGGAATAAATGATTCATGTAAATTAAAATATCCATCTGTAAATAAGATGGTGTCGCTTGTAATAGTGTATACTCTTTTTCTAAAGTCTGCAAGCCGAATGATTACCTCTATAGCGACGAACAGTAATGTGATGCCAACAACAACAAATCCAATCATTCCAAATGATTGAACCTCTGTGATGAAACTTGAGATGCTTGAAATGAAGAGAAAAAAGAAGAGAAACACGAATTGGGCAATCTTACCTCCTCCAAACGTATGAAAGAATAGTCCTACCGTACTTGGTCGCGTTTGCATAATGATTGGTTTTTGCCGGAGGCGAAAACCATTCTCTCTCATGAGTGTCTGTATGGTGTTAAACCATTTTTTAGTTTCTGGAAGTGCAAATAGTGTGGCTTCGCTACCTGCAGCACCTGCAGTCTCAATAACAATATTTCCTGTTTCAAAAAGTTTTCTTTGGACGTAAGGGCGTAGGTGCGCTACATGTGTAATGTTCTTAATGGAAAGTTCAGTTTCCTTATTGGTGAATATGTTTCCGCTTTGTTTAATAACTTTGTCTGCACTGAAAATATACTTTTCTTTTCTATATTGGACATTTCTATTTAAGAGTATGAACCCACAAACAATAAGGGCAGGAATAAAAATAACACCTATTCCTTGCAACAGTCCTTCAATAATAGCAGCAAGAAAAACAATACTGCCTACAACTATCCATGTACGAATAAAAAATGCTTTTTTAATTGGTTTCAATTCTTGCAACATATGGTTTATGGTCGTGAAATACTTTATAAATAATTCTACTTATGGTCGCAGATACTTGTTGTTGAGCGGTTAGGGCTAGGAATGGGCGGGTACTACGGCAAGCACCGAAGGAAAATATACTATTTATATACTTCTTCTGCTTTGAAAGCGGTATGACTGAAGAAAAAATAGTCCTTGATAAAGAAACATTCAAAGCGTTGAGTGTAGATAGTCGTCTGACTATATTGAAATTGCTCAAGCTACGAAGACACACGCTGTCTGAGCTAGCGGCAGAACTCAAACTTTCTCAGTCAACAGTAAAAGAACATTTAGCAAAGCTTGAAGAAGCAAGCCTCATCAAACAACTTGATGAGGGAAGAAAATGGAAATACTATAAACTTACACAAAAAGGGAAGAACGTTGTTGACCCCCAAGAAGTGAAAGTGTTGTTTATGTTTGCAGTTTCCTTATTTGCATTTTTAGGATTTAGTTTCCAGATGCTTCGAAATTGGTTCAGCCAAAGTATGATGAAAACATCTACACCCTTTGCAGCAGAAATGCTTGCAGAATCAGCACCGCAAGCTGCAGTGCGCAGTGCGCCAACAGAAGAAGCTTTATACGCTGCAAGTGACGTTGCGATGGAAAGTTATGTACCTCAAGCGCTAGAAACTACAATGCAAACGCCAGATGTTTGGTTGTTGCTTGTGGGTATCCTTGCATTTGCAGGAGTTATCATAAGTATTGCTTATTTAATTATACAAAGAAAACGATTACAAAAATTACTCGTAGAGGAAAGACAATGAAACAAACATATTTTTTAGGAATTTTTTTACTTGCACTTATTGTTATTAGTGGCTGCGCGACACCAATGAGTACAACTCCAAGAACTGAAACAGTTAGCTCTACCTATGAAGAAGGTACGCAAGAACGACAAACCTTTGCAAGTTTTGAAGAACTTGAAATTTTTCTCGCTCAACAACGAGACTCTCCTACGCAAGGTGATGTAATGCGTGCTACAGATTCTTTCGCTCCTACTGCAATCAATGAAATGGCTTTCGCTGACAGTGCAGTTGCAAGTGCTGGTGGTATGGCAGCAGAGAGTGCAGGAACTACGAATACACAATTTGTTGGAGTGGACGAAGCAGACTTTGTAAAAAACGATAATTCCTATATTTATATGATTGCGGATAATGAACTTGTTATCATTGCAGCAGCAAATGCTCCTGAAGCAGAAATTATCTCTGAAACCCCTCTTTTTGAAAACGAAGATGATACATATTACAACTCACAGGCACAAGAATTATTTTTATATGAAGATGTTGTTGTTATTTTTGCCAGAGAAAACAAAGAATATATTACGGTAAATAAATACGATTTTCTCCCGCAAGAACGTTATCAACAGGAAACTGTCGCGTACTTTTATGATGTAAGTGACCGCAATGCACCTGAACTTATCACAACGACAACGGCAACTGGAAACTACTTGCAAGCAAGAATGGTTGATGGTATTGTGTATTTTATCACACAAGAAAATCCTTGGTATGGAAATATTATCATTGAACCTCGAGTCATGCAAGGCGATG
>CAZHNR010000015.1:16480-17826 GCA_964534065.1 uncultured Methanosarcinales archaeon | reverse complement strand
CTTCCAGTAATTCCTGGCTGTAGAAAAAAAGCCGTAAAAATAATAGCAAGAATACTAGCATATAAGAACATATATCTTAGTGATTTGTATTTATGCGACACCTATAGCACACCCTTTATAAAAAAACGTTCTGCTGACTGCAGCATCGTTTCCCCGTTGAATAACCCAATGAGATTGGAGCTTAAGCATTTATAAATCTTACTCATTTAGAATATAAATGACATCAATTGCTTCCTCTGTCTTGTGTATCTGCAAACCAGTAAACACTTGAGGCAGTAGGAGCTCAAGCTCAGTAATACAGGAGGACCTTTTAAGAGTGGTGAGAATAAATCGACTCTTACCCACGCGCTTTATTTCTTCAAGACCTTTTCGCAGGTCTGAAAAGTTCTGCAAGGCAGTGACTGAAATAACTACATCAAAAAAATCATCTGAAAAAGGTAAGTCCTCAGCACATGCAACTTGAATAGAAGCACTACCTTGATATTGTTCCACTAATTTTTTTGCAGGATCAACACCATAGGCTTCTTTAACTTCAAAGTAATCAAGAGAAAATCCTGTACCACAACCTACATCTAGTAAAACATCACTACCTTGAATAATATTTTGCTCAAATATACATGCTAATTTCTTCAACTGTTCTTCTTTATGTAAGCGGTCGTAGCCTTCAGCAATGTCATCATAATACGTCATTCTTATTCACGGAGTTCAAAATGGTTCAGGCATCGAGTTTCATAGGTAATCGCATCTTCACTTCCTTCAATAACTACTGTAGGATCAGAGCGTTTAGCAGGATTGCCATTTACTAATCGTTGTGTTCTCGTGCCTGGCTTATTGCAACCTTTGTATTCGCAGACACCAGATAATGCATGTGGTTCATCAACTAAAGGCATGAGTTGTGACATGCATCCAAAAGGTTCTCCTCGAAAATCTAAGCTCAGTCCTGCTGCAACAACATTAATATTTTTTTTCTGCAAGCACGAAATAATTTCAACTATGGAAGGATCAAACACTTGGAGTTCATCAATAGCAACTAATACAGTAGCATCTTGAATATGTTGCAAAATCTCTTCAGGACGAGAACTATCAACACTTACTGTTGGAAGAGAAACGGAAGAAAACCTGCTCTTTAAAGAATCTTCCCGCGTATTTACACTGGGTTGTACAACAATAAAATGAATAGCATCAAAGAATAAGAGTTGTTCAACACGATTAATTAGAGAACGCGTCTTTCCAGATTTCATAGCACCATAATAGAGTTCAAAGACACCTGGTTTGATAAGTTTATGATGCATGCTTCTATGAACACAAGCGAATATAAAAAGATTACGTGAACAAAACAGATAATA
>CAZHNR010000015.1:0-16380 GCA_964534065.1 uncultured Methanosarcinales archaeon | reverse complement strand
CAAGAAAAAATGGAGGTGCCCGGACTCGAACCGGGGATTGCCCGCAAGTCAAGCGGGAGTCATAGCCACTAGACCACACCTCCAAGGAATAAAACAAATGATTATGAATATATAAATTTGATGCTTGAACTCGCACTAAATAATTTCAAAAAATTATTGGCAGAAAGGTAACCAGAAATTGCCGCAAGTCAAGTTGGAGTCATGATAACAACTTGTTGTCACCAGCGAATCTTCGATTTGTTAAGCTTTGCTTGACTTTCAAAAATAGTTCATTTTTTGATTCTAGCGCGTAGCCACTAGACCACACCTCCGAAATAGAAGGAATAAAAAATTACCTACTTCTTCTCTTTCTTCTCAGTTTTCCCATACAAGAGAATTTCAAGGATTGCAGCGAATGCAGGTCGCGTGATTAAGACACCAATAGTTACTCCTGCAATAGTTGTTAATGCAAATCCTTTAAGCAGACCTGCTCCTGAGTACCATAGAGGAATCATCGCCACAACTGTGGTGAAGTACGCTGTAAAAATAATAAAGAACGCCCGTTTCACTTTTTGTTTCCAAGAGAGTTTTTCTCCTTCTTTACGGTTCAAAGTTTCATCTGCAATAACAATTTGATCGTCTACTCCAGTACCTACTGCAATTAAGACACCGGCGATAGCTGCTAAATCAATTCTCCAACCTACAAGAGCAGCGAAACCCATAATAATAAGGACTTCTGAAATCATAGCAATACTTGTTGGAATTGCAATAATGCCTTTTCGGTAACGAATTGTAATAACAAGAACTACAGCTAAGAGTGCTAGCGCACCAAGGAGTAAAGCGTTATTAAGGAATTCTTCACCAAGTACAGGACTAATTGCATCACTTTGAATAATTTCAAGCTTGACAGGAAGACTTCCCGTTACTAAAACAGTTTGCAACTGCTTCATTTCTTCTAGCGCTTGCTCTGCAGCTTCTGCTTGGGTTGTTCCTGTACCGCTTCCCGTAATACTGATTTCTGTTTGTGGTGTACCTTGAAGTCCAGAACCAATACGAAGAGAGTTCACAGGTTCATCATCAAGGAATAAGGTAATATTTTCTGAAAGAAAACTTTCAGGGCCATCAAAGACAACGTCTAAAGCGTTCGTTGCATCGGCCATTGTCTGCGCAGCTTCCGCAGATAAAGAAATAGTAAATCTAAAGTTACACACATTGTTTCCTGGTGCGAGTTGACCACAGCCAGATTGCGGGTCAATACCACTACACGTAGGACTTCGACAAACATAGACGACATCGTCGCCGCCTTGGAAAACAAGTTCATCACCGATAAATGCTTCAAATTTCCCTTGCTGGGAAAGAAGTTCTCGAACTTCATCTTGATTCACTCCTGCAATTTCTACAAGAATATAAGTTTCACCTGTAAAGTCTGTTACGTCTCGAACAACAACATCGCTAATACCAAAAATGTTCAGTCGCTGTCTAATGTTTTCTACAAGTAGTTCTGAATCTTGTGGACTAATAGCTTCTTCAGGTTGCAGCAGTACTCGAGTTCCACCAGCGAGATCAAGTCCTTTTCTAATATTATTTTGCGGTACTTCACTCACACTCAGACCAATATCTGCGGTACCAATAACATCTCTTTGAATAGTGAGGTTTGTTCCATTCTGAGTTAAGAGTTCAATTTGTTGCGCTTCAGTTAATGGAGCATAGATAGCTTGCGTTCGTACCCTATAGGAGGATTGATCAGTTTGAATAAGTAAGGTTTTATTTGGTTCTACGGTATCAAGAAAAGCATAGTATTCACTTGGAGAATTAATTGCTTTTCCATTTATACTGAGAAGTATTTCCCAACTCTTAGGAGAGCTCCCTGCTTCAGGACCTTCAATAGGAAGCGGAATAGCCTGCGCTGCAGCACTATCTGCACTCACGCTTCGAATTGCAACACCTTGCGTATCAAAACGTGGACCAATAGCAACCACAGATAACAAGAGGAAAAATAAGAGGATAAGCACTCGAGGATTTGTAAGAATTGCTTTCATTTTACTCATTTTTTTACCTCCTTACGCGACATATACCACTTTAAGATACTTGCATTCTGGAGCCAAGTGTTAATCATGTCTACGACAAGACCAATAAAAATAATTGTCATAATTTGTGTAATAACTGCACTTTTACTTACAAGAAGACCTACAGTAACAGCTGCTAAGGTTGTAATGTTCATCGTCATTCCTGTTTTGAATGCATTCCAAATACGTTCATTGACAGTTCCTTCAGTCGATTTAAGTACACGAGTAGAAAGCATAATATCTGTATCTACACTGTACCCGATAAGCATAAGAAACGCTGCAATTCCTGCAGTGCTTACTTTGATTCCAAGTATATTAATAACTGCTAAGGTTACGACAATATCAGAGAATGCTGCAAGGATGACTGCAAGACTCGGTACAGGAACACGGAATTGAATAAACACCACAATTCCCATAAGTAGGAAAGCAACAAGCATTGCCTTAAATATTTGTGAGACAAATGCGTCCCCTAAAGCACTTCCTGAAATACTACTGTTTTGGTTGATTTCTTCTAAAGTTAAGCCAGGAACTCTTTCAATAAGTCCTTGTTTAAATGTTTCAAGTTCAGCCTCGTCTGTAATATCAACTTCAACTTCTACCGCTATACGTTCAGTAACTTGCTCTTGACTTCTCACTACCACATCTGCATTCGTAAACTCTGCAAGTAAACTCGTTCGCAATTCTTGCGTGTCAATGGTAGAAATATCAGCCATTTCAGAGGTGATAGTCACTGCAGTTCCACCTGAGAGACTAATCCCTTTATAGAAATAATCTCCTGTGTTACTGTGCACATTTGCGATGACAAGAAACGCTATAAGAAGCATAACAAAAGGAATTATCAAGAATGATTTGTAATATTTATCGTACCAAGTAGTAGACTCTTTAGTAGCCGTAACTGTTTTGTGATGTGTCGTTTCTGGACCCACTTTCTTTGCAGAGACTGAAGGATTTTTCTTCGAATATTTCTGCTGGAGTCGTTTTGAAGTACTTTTTCTTGCCATCGGTAAGGTCAAGAGAGCCGCCAAGCATTAATAAACGTTATTGTTTTCAGGGACTAATTTCACTAAGAGCACAACCAGGCCAAAATAGAAAGTAATCAGAGTAAAACAGCCTCACGCATTTAAAAAGCTGCGTCACATGACCGCAACACATAAATAGAAATAAAAGTAAATGTACTCTATGAAAGAGTTAAGTCCTTTAGAAAATCTTCTCTTCACCAATGTGGATACAGTACAGAATGGCAAGAAATTGTATGACGCGGACCTTGTCGTATATCTTGCTGTCGCTGACGGTGGTGTACTTCTTAATTATAAACAAAAAAAAGAGGACAAGCATCGCCAGTATATCGAAATAAAAAAGTATCGACGAGAAATTTTGCCTGATGAAGTAGCACTGTACGATCCACAGGAGAAAAATCTTGTTATTGGTGACCGAGGAGAAGAATTTTCCCCTATTGAAATCTATTCTATAATTGGTAATTGCCAGGAAATACGTTTTTTGGGGATAAATGAACTTCCTCGAAATAAATACCTTCCTTTCTGCGTAGTAGACGCGTTGCAACGCTCCCAAACGGACAACTTATAAATATGCATCACTTCATCTCCTTTAATGTTCATCAAAAAATTAGCTGTAACGCAAGAGAAACGTATCTATCCTATTGAGGATCTCCAACGTTCCTATAATTTTTCCGAAGGACATCTCACCCGTGAAGATCTCCGTGCAATAGAGCATAAGGGCACACTAAAAAGCACTACAGGTGAAGAATTTGTTATATGTGACGCAACATTCAAGGATAACATGGACCGGATGAAACGTCGGGCCGCAATCATTATTCCAAAAGACGTTGGCTTTATTATCGCTGAAACTGGCCTTACCAAAGATGCAGTAGTTCTGGATTGCGGTGCAGGAAGTGGCGGTATGACATGCCAGCTCGCGGCTTTAGTTAAACATGTCTATGCGTATGATCTTAACCCTTTACACATTAAGACCGTCCAAGAAAATATTGAGCGTATGGATTTGGATAATGTAACGCTTGAGCAGAAAGATATTAAGGATGTACAAACTCCAGAAGAAGTTGATCTCGCAGTAATTGATTTACCTGATCCTCTCGCAGCAATTCCTATCGTGAAAAAGGGCGTAAAACAGTCAGGCCATATCGTATTTTATACTCCTCAAATTACTCAAGCTCAAGACGTCATTAATAATTTGGGAGACGACTTCAAGTACGTCACCACAATCGAACTCTTACAGAGACGTTGGGAAGTAAAAGAAAAAGTATTGCGTCCAAAACATGCAATGCTTGGTCACACAGCGTTTCTTACTATTGTAAGAAAATTTCAGCGGAGGTAAACAATATGCAAGCATATATTTTAATAACAGCACAAAAGGGAAAAGAAATGGATGTCTACACAGAACTTGAAGACATGAAAGAGAGCATTGGCGTGAACTTGATATTTGGAGAGTGGGATATCATTGCAAAAGTAAATGTTGAAAATAATGAAGCACTAGGTACATTCATTGTTGATAAAATTCGACCTATGGATGGAGTTAATCTTACGAGTGCACTTATTGTAGCTAAATAAGGCTACACTTTTTTTCTTATATCTCTATCAAGGATTCCTGACAGTACAAGGTTCTCAATCTCTTGTTGTCTTTTTGTAAGTTTATCATAATTGTATTGAGGATAATACGTCTTCTGTGTGAACAAAAACGAGAAAATCTTTCTTAGTGAAAATTTTGTAATACTGCTTTCAGTATACTTTACTGCAGGTAAAGGAAGTACAGGACTTGGCTTTGATGGTTTACGCTGAGCACGTTTTTCTTCTGCAGATTGCTGGGCAATAAGTTTTTTTAAACCTGGATGAATAGCATGCAAACGTGCAATATGTTGCATGCGATGATGGACTTGTGTAAGCATTGCAAGAAGTAATGAGAAGAGGAAAAAACCAATGATAAGAAGTCCGCAAAGTACAGCCATACTGCTAAAAAATGTTTCAGGATACGTGCTAATAAGTACCGAGTCATAAGGAAAGGCATAATTTCCTTGCGGGAAAAATACTTGATGAAATTGTTCAAATGCTTTTGTGAAATTCTCAAAAAATATCAGCAAAGGTACTTGTAAAAGAAGTAGCACAAGCAAAGGTGCAAGAAGTATTGCTTGTCGTTCTTCAGCATGTGCATGTGCAAAAATAAAAGTGAGCACAGCAATGAGTCCTGCTAAGGCATAGAGTAACGTGGTTGCAAGCCAAGCGACATCTTGCATATGTGAAGCTTCGTTCGCAGTCATCTCAGGAAGTTCTCCTTGAAAAAGTAAGAAGCGAGTTATCTGCTCATCAGTGGTTTTTTGTGACGCCGTCTCAAGAAAAGGCGCATGGAGATTTGATGAGAACAGAACAAAGGATAGTGCAAGAAACACAATAAGAAAAGTATATAGTATTCCACCTATAGTTACAAGAACTCTATCCATAATTTCCCCTTTTAGTGAAACTCAGGGAAAGTATCTTTAAAAAGCTTTCTTAGACGTAATATAATTTGCCGTTTGCCTTTTGTTCTTTATCTTTTTGACTTTGTGGTTTGTTAATACGTGGACGATGATTTGTTTCATCACGACGGAACGTGATTTGCATTTCCTGCAAGAACTCATTCATTCCTTCAACCATCGCAAAAGGCCCAGTGACGTTCCCTTCTAAGGAAGGTTTTCCTGTAAACACAGTGAGTCGTTTAGAAATATGATCAATAAATAATAAATCGTGATCAATAACCAGCGCGCTTCCTCGTTTGGCTTCCATCATGCTACGAATTACTTTTGAAAGACTGAGTCGTTGTTCAACGTCAAGATATGCACTTGGTTCATCAAGCACGTACAGGTGTGCATCAGCTGCCAATGTTTTTGCAATCATAACTCGTTGCAACTCTCCACCTGAAAGGTCCTTTAATTGATGATCCATTAAAGGTTCAAGTTCAAGAGGTTTAATCAATTGCAGTTCATATTTTTTAGCTTCTTGGAGTTCTAATTGTACAATTGCTTCAGGATCATATTCAAGATACTGGGGTTTGAATGAAAGTGAAAGTTCTGTAATCGTTTCATTTGCTGTCAATTTCGCAACACTTTCTTGTTCATCTTTACTTGCAGCAACAAGTTCCTTAACAAAACTTGTCTTCCCTATTCCATTTTCACCAAGTACGCCAACAACATCGTGTCGATGAATAGTACCTTCTGCAGCATGTAGTTGAAAGGTACCTAAAGTTTTGTCAAAAGCTTCCCAAGAGACTAATTTTTGAATACTGATAACTTCATCATCAATTCCTTTATCAAAGGTAATAGCATGATCTCGGAAGCGAACATTCTCTTCTCGCATAAAACCAGAAAGATACGTATTAATTCCGTTTTTTGTTGCTTTAATTTGACTTACAATACCATAAGTGCTTGGTCGTCCATAAATAAGATGGACAAAGTCTGTAAGATAATCAAGAACAATTAAATCGTGTTCAATAACCATAACTGCTGTATCTTCATCTGCCAATTCGCGAAGAAGCTTCGCAACATGCAGACGTTGTTTGATATCAAGATAACTTGTCGGTTCATCAAGAAAATACACATTCGCTTCTTTGAGCAAACATGCAGCAATTGCTACTCGTTGTAATTCCCCACCACTCACTTGACTTATCTCACGTTCAAGCACATGAGTTAATTCTAATTTCTCAACATAGTAGTCAAGTTTATGTTTCTCGTCAACTTTTTCAAGTAATTGTTTAACGGTTCCGTTAAAACTTTTTGGTATTAGTTCAACTTGCTGTGGTTTAAATGAAACTTTAATATCTCCACGTTCAAGCTTTTCAAAATATGCTTGTGCTTCACTGCCTTTAAAGTAATCAATAAGATCTCGGATTGTAGAAGTATTGGAATTTGCTTTTCCTCCTTTAGGAAAACCTTTTTCTTCATCTTCAAAATTAGGATGTTCAAGGCCTGCAAGAATTTTCATTGCTGTTGATTTACCAATTCCGTTTCTCCCAAGTAAGCCAGTTACTTTTCCAAATAAGGGAACAGGAAGGTTATACAGAGCAAACATGTTTTCGCCGTATCTATGAATAGGTTTTTTTGTAAGTTCTTCAGGTAAATTATGTATTTCAATCGCTTCAGGCGCTTTTCGCGCACAAATACCACAACCTATACACGTCTTTTCATCAATAAAAAGTTTCTCGCCTTCAAAGTACATGCAATCCGTTCCCGTCTTATTGACAGGACAAATTTTTTGCAAGCCAATTTTTTGGGACATGTCTCTAAGCTTTTCATTATTTACAACGGCGAATCGTGTCATGATTACAATTAATACGTCTTTCTTTTTAAAACTGACCCTCCAATAGTAACACTTATAAATATAGTTTCGTTAGTATCTATTGGAGGATATACAATGAAAAAAGAAACAAAAGAAGCTAAAGAAATGCAAAAACACATTGAAGGACTCAAACAAGAGCTCATGGCCTTAGAAGCGCGATACGAAAGCAAAGTTCGTGACAAAGTCCACGAGATAGATGAAAGAACGCAGGAAAAAATCTCCGATAATCCATACCAAAGTGTTGGTATTGCATTCGGAGCAGGTGCACTTCTAGGAGCTGCACTCGCACACATGATGAAAAAATGAGCTTCGCATCTTTTATTGAAGGAGTACTCAGCGGTTTTTTAAAACTGAAAACTCTTGAAGTAGCAGCAAAACGAAAAACGCGAATTATGAAACGCAAACTCAAGCGAATGGCAACTGCTGTCATACTTGGTGGAGTGGGCGGTCTTCTCTTACTCGCAGGAATTATTGTTTTCTTAACAAGGTTTTTCGCAGCTGAATGGATACTTTTAGGATCCGGTGTACTTCTTTTGTATGCGGCGTTTCTTGTAAAAATCAGTGCATAAAGTTACAAAGGTAAATACCAATTACCGTTTTCTTTTTTAGTAAACCCTTTGGACTCTGCAAAACAATCATACACTTGAGTAGCTCGTTGAAGAGAAAGAGGTGGTTGATCGTGTTCATCAGTTGTATGAACCCAATAATTATTTTCTCCGCCCTGAATACCAAATTGTGAGAAACCTAAATCTTGAGCGAAAGGAGTTAACCTATCCAAAAATAGAGATTTCCAATCAGCAATCGGGAACAAATGTCGCGATGCTTTTTTTCTGAGAAGATTACCATCCTCATCATATAAAGGAAGACGCACTCCTTGCATTTGATATAACATAAAAGTTTCTGTATCTTCAGGGAAGAAAGAAGTATAGGCCACAGGAGTGTTACCATAAAACAAACCTACACCTGACGGTTTATCCATGTAAATAGCAGATTCTTGGTAGGTGTTGTTGATTCCATAGACCACTGCAGGACCTCGATGGTAATCATGTTTCACACGCAGAGGAATAAAAGAGTAATTCTTCTGACGTTTTTCTGAAAGCATCACTCCTTCTCGAGCATAGTCTTGCAAATTAAGTGGAGAAGATGCACTTGAGCGAGTAGCCTGCATAAGGTCATAAGCTTTGAGTATTTCAGAAGTAACTGATTTATTCTCATCACGCCAAAATGAATACCGTGAAGAATCCAAGTCATCAGGGTTGAACAAAGATAGTTTTTTCGCTCGTTCAGCAATATCATCTTTTTCTTCACCACAATAAGGATATTTTAGATACATATACTTATACATTTCTTCTCCAAAAACATCAACAATAGAACTTGTAGGAAGATAAGCTGCCAGAAGTGAAAAAGCCTCTCCTCCAGTATGCTCAAGAGCCGAAACAGAAGTTTCATTCAAAGAGAGGTCAGGCAAGTCATCCATAAGCTGTTTGAAAAAATTACGATTTCGCCAGTTAGACCTATCAAAAAGCGCAGTAGATGATGGATGAGCATCATAAAGCTCCTCTAATTTTTCTCTTAATAACATCAATAATCTAAGGATAATAAACCCTCATCTGTTTATAAATATTACTGTGAGACACTACTTAAAAGTAGTAGTAGTAGTAGTAGTAGTAGTAAGTAAGTAAGTAAGTATCTTTTTTGCAAACTACAAAA
Source organism: uncultured Methanosarcinales archaeon (assembly GCA_964534065.1). Classification (GTDB taxonomy): domain Archaea; phylum Nanobdellota; class Nanobdellia; order Woesearchaeales; family SKGA01; genus SKGA01. The sequence continues at coordinate 7,289 of CAZHNR010000015.1, read as the reverse complement.
CAGTAACTAACAGCTGCATGCAAATAGAATAATATGCAGTATGTTTATCTACACAAGGAACTGCACACGCCTGAGCAGATGCGTATTTGTTCAAATAATTATTTGTAAATCGCCAATAAATCAACTAATTAAGTAAAAAATAGTCTTTTGATTAAAATTGAAACATATATTTTTACTTTTTATCCATTTTTCTAAAACAGGTTTTATATAGCATTCTTGTCATAATTGTAAGTGGGATGAGGGGAAACAGACCTGCATCCAGTAACAAAAATACGGAGGTAAATATGAATAATACAGTAATGAAGATAATGTTACTGGCAGCAATTTGCACATTACTCATGGGGCAAGTAGCAGCAGACAACATCACGAGCAATATTTCGGTCAGCACCATCGTGCCACCGGAAGTAGGAGATTACAATATCCAGAATATCACATTCGACGGAGTCGTTGAAGAAGGTGATACATACACAATAACTATTGACGGGGAAACATTTACCTACGTCGTTCTCGAGGGAGACACCTTAGAAACAGTATTAAATAATTTACTGGTTGAAATGGAAGCGAGTACGCTTGCAAGCACCATTGAATTTACTGTTGAAAACGATACCCTCATTCTCACAAGCTTATTTGTAGGTAATACTATAGATATAGACATTCTTGTTCTTAATTATTTAGGAGTCCCAGATGAAGGCGCTTACACAATAACTGTCCAAGAAGCGCAGGATCCAATAGCTCCAACCGCACAAGTAGATGAAATACTCTTGACAGGAAGTGTTGAAACTGGAGATGTGTACACAATTAGCATCGATGGGACACCTGTAGATTTTACAGTTACCGATGAAACAACCATGGAAGAAGTTGCAGAAGCAATGGCCCTCGTACTAAATGCACAATTTAACGGAGTCATTATTGCAGCAGCAGAAAATGATACAATCACACTTACTGCAGTAAACGCAGGAGTAGAATTCATCACTGTAGTTACTGTAGTAAACTTTGAGGGAATTCCCGACGAAACTATCAATCATACAGTAATCCAAGAAGCCTATGCAGGTGAAGCACCTGTCGCACAAGAAACAGTGATTACTATTTCAGAAATTGGAATTGATGAACACGATCTTTACGTCCTCGACGTTGATGGCTACACAGTAAATTACACAGCACAACAGGGCGATACTGCATATGAAATTATTCAAGGTCTTGTGAATGCAGCAAACGCACACACGCAAGTTAGCGCATTAGTAAGTGCAAGTGTTGATTCTCAATCAGGGATTCTTTTTGAAGGAGTCACACCAGGTTACGCGTTTGTAGCGGCAGTTCTCATCTTTAACTACGAAGGTACAGATGATCAAAGTGCATCAACCATGACCATTAACGAACCGGAAGAGAGTATCGACGGAGAATACCAAATCACTAGTGTAAATATCGGAAGCGAATTTGATGCAGGCGATACATTCATTGTCGATATCAATGGTGAAGAATTCACACATGTTGCAACAACAGGAGATACCGTAGAAAGTATCCGAGACGCATTTATTTACGCAATCAATGCGAACGCTAATGTAAATACTGAAGTTGAAGCTGAGGTAGAAACATCCAGTTCTTTTACAGTAACAGGATTAGTTCTTGGAGACATTATCTTTGTCACCGCAGACACTATTGAGTTTGAAGGCGTAGATGACCAAGAATTAATTTGGGAAAATGTTCAATCAGAACTTGGTTTACAAAATCAAATTCACGAAGTTGTCGTGAGTGGAACTGTTGAGACAGGAGACATGTACCAAGTAATGGTTCAAGGTCAAAACCAAATACAAGAAGCAATGTACACAGTACAACCTTCAGACAATAGTTACAGCGACATCGTTGCAGGTGTTGTTGATGCAGTGAATAATCATCCTGTCATCGGCAACTACGTAGAAGCAAGTCAAGAAAGTAGTGACACCGTACAACTAGAAGTACTACAAGCAGGAACAGACATTACAGTAACAGCAACTACGACAAACGCAGATGGTGGTGCAGTAGATAATGCATTCAATCAAATTACCGTGCAAGAAGGAGAATTCTGTCAAGCTTACACTGACAGAGTAATCATTGCAGGTACAATCGACGCTGGAGATATCTATACAGTAGATATTAATGGTAACAGTTACGTCTACGTTGCTCAAGTAGGAGACGCAGAAGCAGAAGTACTTGCAGGATTAGCAGTTGCAATATCAGCAGATAGCGACGTTGATGCAAACGTAGAAGATGCAGATAGCATTTTGATTACAGCACTTGTAGGTTGTGAAACATTCGTAACAGTTGTTGATGCAGATAACGTGCCAAATCTTTTTGTCGCAGACATCTTCATCCAGCTAGAACAAGCAGCTGTAACACCTTATGCAGGTGAAGCACAAGTAGATAAAGTAACTATCAGCGGTACAGTAGAAAAAAACGACGCCTACACAGTGAGTGTAGATGGTAACTCTGCAACATACATCGTTGAAGAAGGAGATACGCAATCTGATATTATATCAGGTCTTGTAGCAGCACTCAACGCAGATAGTTCAATCAACAGCATTGTAACAGCTAGTTATGATGCAAACAACATGTTACTCTTAACAGCAAATGAAGTAGGCGAAGCATTTACTTCAAGCGCATGGACTGAGAATACAGTAGGAGAGAATAACACTGATGCATTAGTAGCACTCATTGTTGCACCTTACGAAGGTGAAGAAGCTCTGCCACAATTAACTAATGTAGAAATCGGCGGAACTGTTGAGACAGGAGACTACTACTGTGTAGATATTGATCAGACCACTGTCGGATACACTGTACAAGCAAGTGACAACCAAGCAGATGTAATTGCAGGTTTAACGCAAGCAGTTAATTCCGAAAATGTAGACGTAAATGCAACCGTACTTACAAGTAACGAAATGCAATTACAAGGATTACCAGGAGAAAGTTACACTGTAGATACTTGTGCAATTAATACCATTGGTATTGATGATCAAGGAATCGCATTTGCAACTCTCGTGATCTTCGATCCAGGATACGCTGGACAATCACAAATAGATGAAGTACACATTCAAGGAACTCCTGAAGAAGGAGATGTGTACACAGTTACAGTGAATACTCATACGGTCACGTATGAAGTTCAAAACCAAGACACACACCTAGACATAGTTGACGCTCTTGCGTCAAGTATAAACAGCTTAGGAAACACTACGGTTGAGGCAGACGTTGTAAACAACACTATGTTTACAATTACTGATGATGTCGGAGTTGAATTCACAACTAGTGCAAGTGCACAGAATGTTGTTGGAATCGACGATGGATATCTTTGGAGCGTACTTACTATCTTAGACGCGACCCCCGCACAAGCACAAGTAGATCTTGTAGAAGTCACTGGTCCTGTACAAGAAAACTCAGTTTTCTTTGTTACAGTTGAAAACACCACGGCTTCTTACGTAAGTCAATCCGGAGATACCGCTAATGATGTTATCATTGGCCTCACCACAGCGTTAAATCTAGAGCTTCAAAACCATACTGCAGAGGTAGACAGTAGCAACACACTTACCATAACAGCAAATGCCCCTGCAGTACCTTTTGAAACTACAGTTGGCGTAGCAGGAAATGCAGTATACCTTACTGAAGGTATTAACTTTTTTGCACTGCCAAAAGATGTACTCAACGCTAGTGTCGACCATGTCTTCCGTCTGTTCCCTAATGCGGTAGCTTACCGTTATGAAACAGAGAACGAGTCATGGGTAGCGCTTTCAGGTGATGATGAGTTAACACCTGTTGAAGGATACGTCGTTGTAAACTCACAAGATGGATTTGCAACATTCACGTATGCTCCTTCAGGATACTCAGTCCCTGAAACAAAAACGCTCTTTACTGGTTGGAACCTTGTTGGTAATTCCGATACAAACTCTGCAGATTTAGAGTTAATAATGGGAAGTAACAACCAATTTGGATACTACAACTGGGACCATGCAATTACCTACAATGAACCTGCACAAACATACAATCCATTCGTCGTTATTGCAGGATCTTCTTACGAAGTAGGATTTGCTGAGAGTCTTTGGGTCTTCGTTGCTGAAGAATACCAAATCGGCGCACTAAGCAATTAAGGAGGTAAAAATATGAACGCAAAATATTTCCTCTTTTTTTCTTTTTTTCTTTTCTTTGTAGCTAGCGTTGCAGCTGTTCCACCGATTCCACATGCATTTTATGGAGAGGTTAGCGGTGCAGAAGATAGCTGTATAGTGTGTGTACAATTAGAAGGAAAAATTGATTGTGTAGAAATTGTCGATGGTACCTATGGAATAGATAGGAAACTTATCGCGCAAGGATCACAAGCAGGACAAGAAATAGAATTTTTTATAGATGACAATTACGCTACGGAAACTGCAGTGTATATCCCCGGAGGTTTAGATGAAATTGATTTAAGTTTTGACGGAGTGAGCTGTGAAGAAATTACTACAACTCCAAATAATGGAGGGAGTAACAGTGGCGGAAGCGGCGGAAGCAATAACGGAGGAAGCAGTTCTACAGTTACCTCTATTAATGACGACGATCCCGTTGCTTTAGAGCAAGGATCAGCAAACAGATACATAGTAAATAGTGATCCTATTATCGCTGTAAACTTTGTTATGTCCGGTGATGTGAACAATTTTGAATTCATGCAAGTAGACATGGATGCCCCGTTGGCAGGTATGACTCCTTTTGATGGTGAGATGTACAGCATGCACGACCTCGATGTCAATTTTAACCAAGACATGATGGTTCTTGCTGAGATTGAATTTGTTGTCGATCAACAATGGCTTAATCAACAAAACATAGACCCAAATGACGTACAACTATTCAGATATACTGAAGGAGGTTGGACGGATCTTCCAACAACACATTTAGGAAGTAGTAACGGCCAAGAACAATTTTTAGCTGCAACTCCTGGCTTTAGCGTATTCGCTATAGGAGTGGCAAGTGCTGCTACAAATCAAGCTATTTGTGGAAACGATTTGTGTGAAGCTTCAGAAGATGCTACAAGTTGTCCGGCTGACTGTGCAGAAATAGCACAACAACAAGAAGATGTCAGAACCACTGAAAGCAATCTTAATCAAATCACAGGTAACGTTGCTGGTTCTGGAATCCAGACATTTCCACTTTGGATAATTATTGCATTAGTTGTTGTCGTTGTAGCTGCAGGAATAGGAAGTTACAAATACTCTAAAAAACGCAAACTAGATTAATTGGAGAACGACTAAATCAAGATACGCAGCAGAAAAGGTTGATCGAAAGTTCTTTATGAGCAATCGAAATTCAGCCGGATCTTTTGCATATACTTGAAGCATAAGATCGTACTCGCCAATTATTCGAAATGCAAAATCACAGTGACCGTACTCGGTAAAGAAAGCTATAATGCTTTTCACTGCTGATATTTTTTTTATACTTATCAATAAGAGCTGAGAGAAATAAGATACTTTTGCTATATTATACCTGGTTGTGTACTTTACGATAACATCATTTTTCTCGAGCCGACGCAAGCGATAGAGAGCTTTAGTTTTTTCAACACCGCAATGCGTAGCAATATCAACAATTCGTACACGTGAATCTTCTTGAAGCAATTCAAGAATTTTTAAGTCCAATGCATCAACTTTAATACGAGGAGTGTCAATAAGACGTACTCTCACAGATTGAATATCATCACCGTGAAAAAGATTAGAATGTGTAAACATCAGTCTCGCTATTCGTTGCACTGTTTTATGCACAATGTATTCTCCAAAACGTTCCATAAACTCACGAAAGAATTTGAAGTATGCCCCAGTATTTCTATGAGTGCTCACAAAAACGAATGCATACTTACCTTGCACTTGGTAATACATCATAGTACTTGCATGATTTTTAATATAGTTGACAAGCTTAGCTTCTTCATCGACATCCATAAGGTTATATTCAAGAAATGTAGCATAATATCGATAGCCAAATGTAGATTTATTCACCAAAGCATAACAATTATGCAAATATCCGTCTGTGATGAGTTTATCAATTCGATAGCGCACAGTAGTCTTCGGTAATTTTACTAATTTAGAAAAATGAGAATAAGCACCTCGCGAATTACGATTGAGATGGTGTAAGAGTTTTTTATCATACAAATCAAGTCGTTTCATAATTAAAGCAATTTTGGTGAAGGCACTTTATAAGTTTTCCCCGTACTATTTTAAAAAAATATACTTTTGACCACCATATGCTGTACTGACGCACAAAGAGCCATATAACATTGCACATATTAAAATATTTACCACCACGTCTAAATTTTTCCGAGCAAAAATTCTTGTACATCAGAGTAAAAGACTGCTGCCAAAAAACATAATCTTCATAAAGCACCCCTTCTCTGTCATCAACATGAAAATCATCTCTTGGAATGTTAATGGAATTCGGGCAGCAATTAAAAAAGACTTTACAACCAGCGTGAAAGAAATGGACGCTGACATTTTATGTATTCAAGAAACAAAAATTAGTGAAGATATGCTCACTGATGCAATTAAAAAATTAAATGGGTATTATGAGTACTTTTTCTCAGCTGAAAAAAAAGGATATTCAGGAACTGCAATTTTTTCTAAAGAACAACCACTTGCAGTACGACAAGGAATTGGTCACGACGTAGCAGATAGTGAAGGACGCGTACTCACTGCAGAATTTAAAGATTTTTTTGTACTGAGTATTTATGTCGTCAACGTGCAACCAACTCTTGCACGGCTTACAATCCGTCAAGATTTCAATGATGCATTACTTACCTACGTCAAAGAACTAGAAAAAGAAAAACCAGTTATTATGACTGGTGATTTTAATGTCGCTCATAAAGAGATAGACTTAAAAAACGATAAAGCAAACCGAGGCAAAGCAGGCTTCACAGATGAAGAAAGAGAAAAGTTTGATAACATTCTTGCTCATAATTTTGTGGATACTTACCGTCATTTCAATCCCGACACGGAGAAATATAGCTGGTGGAGTTACCGTGCTAATGCGCGAGTGAACAATGTAGGCTGGCGAATTGATTATGTTCTTGTCTCAAAAGCATTACTCCCTCAAGTCAAAAATACCTTTATTCTCAATGATATCCACGGCTCAGATCATTGTCCAGTCGGTATCGTGCTAAAGTAAAGTTTTTAATGTCAAGAGTATTCTCGTCATTATGATTAGAGACCTTGCAAACATAGTCTATGAGTATGTACAAAGAGATACTCATTTTCCAATAGTTCGCTTGCGTCATGGCATAGCTATTTCTGAAAAATATAGTAATCATGTAT
>CAZHNR010000014.1:0-18709 GCA_964534065.1 uncultured Methanosarcinales archaeon | reverse complement strand
GATGTTGTGTTCTTCAAAATATTCCTTTATTTGAAGTCCAAAATAAGGTCCTTGTGCTTCAAGGTGAACATTAAGATGTGTGAGTGCTACTGGTTTCTTTTCCTCAATTAAATTAAATACTGTTTTACCCTTATTTTCTGCATAGACTGAGAAAAAACCCGAATTATTACGCCAATCAGGAATAAGTTTGCTAAATTGATATTCTTCACCTTGTTCGTTTTTAAAAATTAATGTTTTATCTGTATAGAGTTCATTCCATCGTGCTTCGAATGTTTTTTTGGCTTCTTTATTTTTAGCTTCAAGCTCTTCTGCCTTTGCAATGTTGCCATTATTATACGTTACAGGATATTCTCCTGTATTGAGAAGTGTTTCAATATTTTCTTTTAAAACTTGATCGGCTGTCATACTCTTATTATATTGTTTGAACTATATAAATATTTCTATTTTGTTACTATTAATAAGTAGTTACTGAGCATCGTAGAGATCAAGAATATCATCAAAACTTGCAATGTCAGTTGCACTCCTGTCTTCACGAAGCCTGAGCACCCTGGGGAAGCGCAGAGCATATCCTGAGGAGTAAGAAGGCGATTTTTGAATTTCCTCGTAGGCAATCTCAACGACAACTTCAGGCTGGACACGAACAGATTTTTGGTTTTTGGCAATGATGAGTGGCTCCAATAATTTAGTTAACTGCGGAAATGAAACTGCTTCGCCTTCTTCTTCTTTCATGCCTGTTCCAACTTTACCTACTTCAAAGAAGTCGCCATCGTCATTTTGACATGCTAAGGTGAAGCTTGTAAGCCATTTAGAGCGTTTTCCATTGCCCCATTCCGCTCCCACAATAACCAGGTCAAGCTCATCCATCGTTGGTTTCATCTTGATCCAAGCACTTACTCGACCGCCTGGTTGGTAAGGTGCATGGAGATCTTTGATCATCACTCCTTCATTACCTGCAGCAAGGGATTTCTCATAAAAAGCCTGTGCCTCTTCCTCTTTTTTGATGGTGATGCCGTCAACAAACTCAATAACTCGCTTCTGAGGTTTGATATTTTGTTCAAGACGCTTCAGTCGTTCATGCAAAGGTGTATCTAGAAGTAATTCACCGTTAAGAGATAGCACGTCAAAGACAGAAACACTTACAGGCAATTCGCGTACAAGTTCTTGGATATTGTGTTTACGTTTAATACGCCGAGATACGTGCTGAAATGGCATGTATTTGCCTGTTTCTTTTTCATAGCCGATAGCTTCAGCGTCAAGAATACATCGTACTGCCTTTACATGTTTTTGTACGGCTACAACAATATCTGGAAATTGTGTCGTTACTTCGTCAAGTCGTCTTGTAAATAGGTGGACGTCACTGCCATCCTTATGAATTTGCATACGAAACCCGTCGTATTTGTATTCGAGACGGACAGGAAAGCCGGTGCGAGCAAATGCTTCAGCAAAAGTTTTTTCTTTTCTTGCAAGCATAGCTTTACAGGGTTTGCCTATTTGGAGCGTGATGGTGCTTAAGTTATCTCCTGATAAAATATGTCTGATAACTGTTGCGAAGTCAGCAGTGAAATCATAGGCGCGTTGGATTGCCTTGATAGTTTCTTCCTTTGGATAGCCTTCTTTCTCAGTGAACTGCAATTGATTATTCTCATCTAGAGTGAAATCTTTAGTATAAAATGCGTAGTAGGTAGCGTCACGGAAGGTGCTGCTTGCAACTCCGACTCTGAGATCTTCTACCACTGTGCGTACAATAAATTTAGCTTCTACTGGGCTTGCACTTGTCAATAAACTGTTTAGTAAAGCGAGTTTAGTATCTTGTGAGCCCGTTCCTTCTTGTTTAGCTATTTTTTGCAAGGTGGCAAAGACATGTGAAAGCGTGAGAGGTGTGGAGAAGAGTGTCTGTTGTTTTTTTTGCGCAGTTGCTTTTTTAGCAGTTTCGCCAATGTCGCCTAATTCAGTAAATATATCTTTAATTTTCTCTTCAGTATGTCCTGTAGCGGTTGCTAGGCTTTTGAACACAAGTTTCCCTGCAACTCCAAGTTTGTGCTCTTCCCAATCAGAGAATACTTTTCCTTGTAGTAAGAGAAGCACTGCTTCTAAGTCTTCTACTTGCTGTTTTTGGAGAAACGAAGCAAGAATACTTGTTTTTTCAAGACGCGAAGAAGTCGCTGAAAGAGCTTCAAATACGCTTGCGAGACTGGAATACTGCATAGTCATGTGAAGAAGTTATTGCTTTTAAGCCTTTGGAAACACCTGCACAAGCCAGACCTAAATGCATCGCAAAGGGGTTGTGAGGGGACTTCTCTCGTGAATGTCTGCACAAGTCACACTGGACATGCTGTTGGGAGCTATATAAAGAGTTCTAGTCATAATTACTATTGAGGTGAACACTCATGGATACAAAATATATTGAACATTTATTTTTCAAGCAAATTAAAGATTTAACCCTAAAAACAGCTTCTCAAAGCTATGATTATCAGTTTTCTGATGGTTGGGTGAGATCATGAATCGACGGCACGCTTACGTTCCTCGTAGTTATTCTCGCACAATAACTGGCACGCTTCTTGAAGCTGGCTTACTCTACGAAGAAGAAGTGGGCACATTTGACGCATATTTGCAAACACATTACACACACAACACAGAACCGGAGGTACTCTAAATGATACAACATGCATTATTGGCTAAAGTAAGTTCACGTTTTCAAAGAAAGACGAACTATGTTGCCTGGACAAATTATAAAGAAAAGATAGATTTTCTCAGCGAATTCTATTTTGATCAAGCTCGTCTTAAGAGTGAATTGTAAGTTTTTCTCACACCTACCAACACACCTTTTCTTTTTCTGCCTTCGCCACCAGGCAGAGTAACCTGCCCTTTGCACCTCTTCTCGGTGGCATTCTTTTTCTCTGTTTGGCTGTTTATTTCTGAAAATTAAATATGGAACAATGTTTCTTGTATGAAACACTTGTTCTTATATGGAACAGTGTTCCAGAATACGCAAATACTTATAAATGAGTGTCTGCTAAAAGGTGTTATGAGTAATGATCGTGAAGTACTTGAAGGTCTTCTTGCGCCTTCTACCCTCAAAATTCTTAAGTTATTCATTAATAATGAGGATCAAAGGTACTATTTACGAGAAATTGCTAAGCTTACCAAAGTACCACCTGCTTCCACTTATAGAATAATACAAGATCTTGTGAAATTGGAACTTTTAGAAGTAGAACATATAAAGAAGTTTAAGCTCTATCGCTTTAATGCAAGTCACGGGTCATTTCTTACAAACGTCCTGCAGGACCGGAAATCGGCTGTTGTGGAGTTTGTGAACTCTATCAAGGAGTTTGATGGGATTGAAATGGTCGTTTTACATGGTCAAGAGGACAAAAACAAAGCTAATGTCCTAGTTATAGGTAATAATATGGATATAGAATCAATAAAGCGTAATTCGGTTTATATTGCCGATAAGTATAAGTTTAACATCGTTTTATTAACTTTAGTTCCTGAACAATATAATCAAATGGCTTCTATGGGGCTGTACCCTGGAAAGAAGAAAATACTCTACGAAGCAGAGTAAATTATATATTCCAGTATAGTATATTGTATATCAACAATATTTATATAGTAGTTCTGAGAGTATTATCTATACAGCTTGAAAAGGGTGTGAACGGTGTGTGTGAGGACACCATCATTATGCCGGGCCTTTATGGCTCCCGGTAAATGGGCTTAACTTTTTTGGGCAAAAAAAGAACCTTCGGGGGATGTGAAACAATATGGATTTTATCGTAGATGCGGCAAAACAAAACCCAGCGAACAACCAGTTCGCTGATATGGAAGTAGGAAAAGCAAACATTAAAGTTGTCGGCGCTGGTGGCGCTGGTGGAAATATTACCAATTGGCTCTATAAAAAGGGCATTGAAGGAGCAGAAATCATTGCTTGTAATACAGATTTACAGCATATTAATATGGTTGAAGCTGATAGAAAATTCTTATTAGGAAAAGACTTGACCAAAGGACTTGGTGCAGGTGGCTTTCCACAAGTAGGTAAAGAATCTGCTGAGGAAGCAATTAATGAAATTAAAGACTCTCTTAAAGGTGCAGACATGGTCTTTGTATGTGCTGGAATGGGTGGTGGAACTGGTACTGGTAGTGCTCCTGTTATTGCAAAAGTTGCAAAAGAACAAGGTGCAATTGTTATCGGAACTGTAACTATGCCTTTCAAAATTGAGCGAGCTCGAGTAGACAAAGCAGAATTTGGTCTACAACAACTTCGACAAAATACAAACACTGTTATTGTAATTGACAACAACCGATTAGTACAAGTTGCAGGAAACCTTCCTGTAAACCAAGCTTTCGCTGTTGCAAATGAGTTAATCTCTACTATGATCAAAGGTATCGTAGAAACAATCGCAGTTCCAAGTCTCGTAAACCTGGACTTTGCAGACGTAAAAGCAGTTATGACTGACGGAAACGTTGCATGTATTGGTGTAGGAAGCTCAGACACAAACAATCGAGTAGATGAAGCAGTAAAAGGCGCTTTAAGCAATCCTTTACTTGATATCAGCTACGAAGGTGCAAGTGGTGCAATCATCCAAATTCACGGTGGACACGACATGACTCTAGACGAAATCAACCGAATCGGTGAATTAGTTACAGAAAGCATGGATACTTCCGCAAATGTTATTTGGGGAGCACGAGTAAGTGAAGATATGAAAGGAAAAATCACTGTTATGACAATCATGACTGGTGTAAAAAGTCCTTGGGTTATCGGACCGCAAACCAATAAACAACAGCAAGCTGCACGACAACAATTGTCAAGCGAGCTTGGTATTGAAGTACTCAGATAGGTTCTGAGGAAATTTTTTCTTCCTTCGGGTTGAAATTTATATTTTCCTTGAGAAACCTTCACTTTATACTTCTTCCCCCCAACCTTAAAGTGAAGGAATCTCTTTTTTTTTATTATTCTGTAATTATTCTATTTCTTTGTTTGGATGTAGTATGCTAAACATTTATAAAGAAGATTTACTCAAAAAGAAGTGAGGGTGCTCGTTCTCAAACGAGCGTGGTGTTGCATGACAAATTATTTTGAACAATTAGATAAATTCTTAGCTCCTGGTGAACAGAATAGATTTCTTTCTGGCTCAGATAACGGAAACGCGGCTTCAGGTAAAGAACTACTTTCTATTAAAAAATTAGGTTCTACTTTTGCCGAAAAGGGTCGAGGAAACGAAACTGTTCTGCAAAGTTTGACTTCAGCAATACGTCAAGGTCGAGGCCAATTACAGCTTGCAATGCAGCACAATTACCAAAACCCTATGGGTGGTGGTATTGCAAGTATAGGAAAAAGTCAACGGCAAGCAATTAAAGAAATGATTAAAGTAAGCGGTATTGACTGGGAAGGACTTGAAATGCCAACAAACAGCTTCACAAATGTGAGTGGCCTTGATATGCAACGAGGAGGCTTTGATGAGCAGAAGCGAGCCGAAGACCTTAGACATATTAAAGACGCGATTCAATTTACTGCTGAAATCGGAGCTGGTGGGAATGTAGATGTATGGAGTCAAGAATTTATGCGAGATATTTCTAGTGCAAGTTTTCAGAACACAGATAACGCTCATTTTGAAAATTTTAAAGGTTTTGATGAAGACAAACACGCAAAACGTTTCCTTGTAGATGATAGGACGGGAAGATTATCTCAAGTTTCAGCACAGGATCTGGGAGGTCAGGGAAATCCTGAAATTAGTGTACCAGTATGGAAGCGAGACGAACAAGGAAATTATCTTGATGCAGAAGGCAATCCTTTGCAAGCAAACTCTGACAATAAAGATTTCATTATGAATAGAGTGCCTGAATGGGATGAAAACGAACAGAAATTCAAATCAAAACAAATGAAATGGTCTGAATTTCAAGAATATGCGCAACAAAGAAATAAAGAAGAAGGTATTGACCGGTCACCTGAGGAATGGTGGCAACGCATGCAACTGGAAAACGCATATGCGCAGAGTCGAGCACAAGCAATTTATCATACACAACGTTACGACAAGGAAAAAGATGAACTCCAGAAACTTATTGTTGAAAAGGAAGTTATGGAAAGAATGGAGCAAGGTAAAGATAGGAATCAACTTATCAAAGAAGGTCTGCTCATTCCTACTCGAGGCGGTGTTACTGAAGGTTCTGGTTTACTCCCTCCAGAATATAAAAGAAAGACTGAGGTCTTGCAAGAAAGTATTGATGCTTTGAAACGAAATATGCAGCATACCTTTGAGACTTCTGGGCAAGCTGATGCACGGGCGGAAGCAGTATGGCAAAATATTCAACATGTCAAACCTGTGGAAGACTATGCAAAAGAAAAAACCTGGGACAGTTATGCTGAACTAGGTATATATGCGCTTGAGCAAACGGAACAACATAAACCAAGTAAGCCGATAGCTGTTGGCCCAGAACTTGGTTGGCCACAAGCTTATGGAGGTCACACGGATGAGTTTATTGAAATAGTTAAAGGTGCACGGCAAAAAATGATTGATCAAATGCGCCAGGATTCTCGTTTTGCACGAAAAGATGATAAAGAATTACAGCAACTTGCAAAAAAACATATTACTGGTGTATTAGATACGAGCCACTTGAGTATGTGGTATAATCATTTCCCTGAAAAGAAAGGAGAGACAGAACAAGGACGACTCAAACGTTTCAATAACTGGTATCTTGAACAAATGGATAAATTAGCTGAAGCCGAAGTTGTAGGAAGTGTTCAAATTGTAGATAGTGCGAGTGGAGCGCACCGACACTTACCTGTAGGTGAAGGTATCTTTCCAACTGTAGATGCGGTTAAACGACTACGAGAAAAAGGTTGGGACGGTGCAATTCTTTCTGAAGGGCATGAAGACGAAATGTACGAGGCAGGTTCAACACAATACAGTTTATGGAATGCATTTGGTGCAAGTATAGGAACAGGATATCATTTTGGGGCTCCGCGAGGAGGAAATTCTTTTAGTAATATTTATTCAGGATTAGGTGGATCAGCAGGGTATAGAGCACCACCTAATTATATTGTTGGAGCGTATGCGCCAAGTAATGAATGGAAAATTTGGAGTGAAGTTCCGCTTGAGTGAACGGGGTTCTGCGGTCCGTAAACGGGCAATGTGTTCTGGGTTCAGAGTTTACTCGGGGTGCGGTGTTCAGGTTTGTGTTCGGGGAACTGTGTTCGGTGAGCAGGTTTTCAGGGGTCATGAAGCTTAGTCGGATATTATATGGATAAAATTTTTTTGATGTATATGTCGTACTTTCAGATATTTGCATCCGCAGAAATATGTTTTAGTACTGCACTCAGTTCCTTGCAATGCAAGCTGAGCATACTACAGTTCATTTTTGTAGTTTTCGAGTAATAAGTAATATTTATAAACGACAACACTTCATAAAGAGTAAAAGGGGTTAGAAGGTTTGGTAGACATTAAGTTTGAGTATCGTAAGCGGCCGGTTGAGTATCATCATGATGAAGTATATGTGAAACTCGCTACGAAGTTTAGTGATACATTAAAAAAAGAGCTCAAAGATTTCTTGAAGGCAGTAATACTTTTTGGTAGTACGGTTCGAGGAGATAACACAAAAGGCTCAGATATTGATATTCTTATTATTCTTAATGACATGACAGTTGTTCTTAGCAATGAAGTATTAACAAGTATTCGAGTTATTATTGAAAATACTGCAGCAAAAGTAAGTGGAGATTTTCATATTAATACTATGCACTTAAGTGAAGTCTGGGACTATGCACGGCTTGGAGATCCTATTGTTGTTAATATTCTTCGTGAAGGACTAGCCGTCTATGATGAAGGTTTTTTCCAACCTATGCAACTCCTTCTTGATACAGGAAAAATTAGGCCAACAAAAGAAGCAGTATGGGCGTATTATTTACGTGCTCCAAAAACACTAAAGAATGCAAAACATCATTTGCAACAATCAGTTGTTGATATGTATTGGGCAGTTATTGACGCGAGTCATGCAGCACTCATGCACATTGATGTAGTACCAGGAGCACCGCACAAAGTAGCGGATCTTTTAGAAGAACATTTTGTTAAAGCAAAACTCCTTGATATCAAGTACGTGCGTATGGTTCGTAAGTTCTATAAACTGGCAAAAGATATCGGTCATCAGACCAAATTAAGTAGTACTGGTAAAGAAGTAGATGCTTTACTTATTGAAGCAACTGATATTGTGAAACGCATGAAACTCCTGATTAATATTGATAAGCTTGAATTGCTTGACAGTATGAAGCGGTAGTTTTATAATTTCTTTCTTCTTCTTTGCGTATATGAAAAGACTTCCTTTCTCTATACTTTTTTTCTATACAAAAGATGGTCATGTTCTTTTACAAGACAGGAAAAATCTTCCTATAGATGACAGTGATTGGGGGTTTTTTGGCGGGATTCATCAGCAAGGTGAAACTCCTGAAGAAGCTCTCAAGAGAGAAATTATGGAAGAACTTAATTTTGAAACAAGTCATCATGTTCATGTGCATTCCTTTGAGTCGCCACGAAGTGAACATTTGTTTGAAGGGCATATTTTTGCAGCAGAGCTTCCTGAAAATCATGAAGAACTCTTTACTGTCCTTGAAGGAGATGGCATGCAACTCCATCATGTTGATGATTTTGACTCAGTAAAATTCTCCTTACTGCATAAAGAGATTACTACACCCGTTGTTAAGAAATATCTAAAGAAATTATTGTTTAAAAAATAAAAAATTTATTCAGCTTTTTCAGTGTAGCCACAACGACCACAAGCAGCTCGATTCTTATGAGGTGCCATGAACGTGCCTGGACCGCATTTAGGACAAACTTTATTTTTTCGAGTAAGTTCTTCGCCTTTTACTTCGTAGTTTCCAGAAACACTGTATGATTTTTTGTCAGCCATTATTCTTCAGCCTCTTGTTTTGGTTCATGACCAATATGTTTTTCAAGAAGGTTTTTTCGTTCTAGACGCTGCATAGCTGTTTCATCAGAGTATGCGTAAGCCTTAACTGTAGCGAATGGAGAACCGTATTCCGTAGCGATTTGTTGAATAATCACCATAGGTTCTTTTGCTTTCAGTTCCTTAGCAAGAGCTTTTTGAATAATTTTTCGTGCAGGAGTTGCTCCTTCGAATTGAATTTTAGCAGTAACTTCGTTTCGAGAAAGAAGTACATTATCTTTTTGAGTAGTAATTTGTAGATCCATTTTATTTCACTTTGACGACGTATTCGCCGTTTGCTTCAAAGCCCATTTTCTGTGCAATTACGCTTCGTTTTGCATCGAGAACTGTCACGAGACCGTTGAAGCTATTGCTAAATGATGCTTTTCGACAGATAGGACAGATGTCTTCTGTGACAAAGAGTTTGCAGGTTCGACAGACTTTTCTTTTCATTGTATATAATCTCCTTATTGGATAGTAATCGTTTGGCCGATCGCTTGACCAGGCATACCAGTTTCAAAGAGAACTCGAAGAGCACCACTATTTCCATGTGCGGAACGTACTTCTCCTTTGATATCTTTTTTACCAGTATTATATACTACAGTTTTACCAACGAGCTTTGCAGCTTCATCTCGGGAAGTCACTTCCTCTGTAGCAATGATCATTTGATTGGTTACTTGGGTGTGTTTACCACCTTTGTAATTCACAATAACGCCTTTCATAGTAGAGTCAGGAAATCAGATTTGCTTTATAAAGTTATGGGGTTACATACCTGCTGTGTCCTTTGCGCCAACAATACCATCTAGAAGGGTAATAATACCTGCTGCTAGAATGATTGCGTTAAGCACGAGCAAAGGTACTTCTGGAAGTACAATAATTGCTAATAATCCAAGTACAAGTGCTCCACCGCAAAGAAAGACAAGAATTCCTACAGTCATATTGACTTTTTTAGGCATTCCTCTCATTGTATCTTGTCCGACACCTGCGAATGCATCAAGCAGAAGCACAATACCGCCAAGAGCGATAAGAATTGTAAATATGATACTTGGGAGCTCAGGTAAGGTAATTCCTAGGTTTTCACCGAAGATACCAAGACCACCAATAGCGACCATGATGAGTCCAAGAATAAAATTAACGAGTTTAGGCATTCCGCCTACTTTTGAATTGAATAGAGCTTTCATAGAGCTATCTGAGTCCTTTTGATTTATAAATATTCTCTTTGTGGAGAGTTGTGAAAACCGAACGCTTTAAAAATAAACTTTCATTTGCTCTGTCTACAATGCCTTCTCGGGTATGACTCGCGCGAGTATATCTTGGAAGGACAGGTGAATAACATGGCAAGAATGCACAGCCGAAAAAAAGGCCAATCAGGTTCTACCCAACCGGTAGAAAAACAAGTACCCTCTTGGGTGAAGTACAGCGCAAAAGAAATTGAACTTCTTATTGCTAAATATGCAAAAGAAGGTAAAGCACCAAGTCAAATCGGTATCTACCTTCGAGATGAATATGGTATTCCTGATGTGAAATTACTCACAGGAAAAAGTATTACACAAATTTTAGGAGAAAAAGATCTTATTAAACGATTTCCAGAAGACTTAATGGCATTATTCAAAAAAGTATTTGCTATTCAAGAACACCTTCAAGCAAATCATAAAGATGAGCCTGCAAAACGTGGACTCACTTTAACACAAAGTAAAATTCTCCGTCTTGTCAGATACTACAAACGAACTGATCGATTGGACAAGGCATGGAACTACGATCCGAAACAACTTCGGATGTATATTGAATAAATCGCTGTGCGAAATATTTCAAGTTTCAGGTACGAGAGTACCTCTTTTTTCTTATTTTTATTTATGACGTATACTGTATTCAGAGGATACAGTCTTTAGGTGCTCTATGGAATTTCAAGATACAGTCAGTGCAGCCGGTGCTGCATTCCGTGAAAAAAATTATCAACGTGTTGTTATTGTAGGAGATTATGATACTGATGGCCTTGCTAGTGTGGCACTTTTTAGCCAAGCCTGCGCGCAGGCAGGTATTGCGTATTCTCAAGTTATTATTCCTCAACTTGACGCATTAACTCTTGCTGATTTAGATGAACATGAAGGTGATGCATTGGTATTTCTTGATGTTGGTTCTACAAACTTAGATATTCTTGCGACAGCATCCCGCGATGTGTATGTACTTGATCATCATGAACCTAAAGGACAAGCTGAAGCAGTGGTCCATATGAATCCTTTACTTTTTGGCATTGAGAGTTCTTCAGCAATAGCTTCTGCTGGAGTTGCCTATTGGTTTGCACTAGGTATGGATAAAGAAAATAAACATCTTGCACCGTTGGCTTTGCTTGGTGCATTAGGCGATACACAGGAACGGCAAGGATTTAGCCAACTGAACAAAACTATCTTGCAACATGCAGTAGTACAAGGAAGTGTGAAGCAATCTGAGCGACTCCGCTTATTTGGTTTGCATACGCGTCCAATCACGAAAGTGTTAACCTATAGTACTGATCTAAAAATTCCTGGAGTGACAAATAATTTTCACGGCGCAAAAAAGTTTTTACAATCTTTGAATATTCGATGGAGTGTCGATGGGAAAGCACGAAAATATGTTGACCTCACTGAAGAAGAACAAGCTGACTTGCACGATGCTATTCTTGCGCGAAAACCCGACGCGACAGATGAAGAACTCTACGTACCTGTATTTATTTGGTTGACTATGCCTGAAGCACTTTCTGATATGAAAGAATTAGCAACGATGATTAATGCTTGTGGGCGACTTGGTGAATACCCTGTAGCTTTTGACGCATTAGCAGGAAAAAAAGAAGCACAAAAAGAACTTCTTTCCGTCCTTTCACGTTACAAACAAGTACTGCAATCAACATTTAGTAATCTTGAGTCAATGCAAGCAGATAACGAAGAAATGTTTCAAGGAAAAAAGTATGTGTTATTTGATTTGGATGATAAACTTCCTCCGAGTATGGCAGGAATTATTGCAAGTATGCTTGCACGAAATGATAAGTACCCTTCAGGAACTATTGTAGGTGTTATTACTACTTTTGCAAGAGATAGGGAAAAACTCAGTCTTCGAGCAAGTAAAGATGTAGTTGATGTTCGCTTGCAAGATATGTTAGCAGAACTCTTTACTGATAACGATATCTCAACCGGTGGGCATGCGAATGCTGCAGGTGCAGTCTTTCCAGCAGTTAAGCATGATATGGTTGTTGAAAAGCTCTTGAGTGCTCTTAAGTAAGTTTTTCATTTTTTTCTTTATTTCTCATTGTATATTTATTTTATGTGGATTTTTTATTTAAAGTAATTTTTATATACTTCGTATGTCTCTCTTTGCCTTATGGCAAATACTCCTCCTGTACATTGGGCTGATCAAACAGCATTACGTGTCATTAATCAAAAAGGTGACAAAGAACAATATACTCTCGCAGCAGGAATTACTCCATCAGGAACAATCCATATAGGGAATTTTCGTGAAGTGATGACTGTTGATTTAATTGCAAGAGCGCTGAAGAGTGCAGGAAAGAAAGTACGTTTTATTTATTCTTGGGATGACTATGATGTGTTTCGTAAAGTTCCTAAAGGATTTCCAAAACAAGACTATTTACAAACACAATTACGAAAACCAATCGTTGACGTAGAAGATCCTTTTGGTACTGACGAAAGCTATGCCGCGCATAATGAAAAAGAAATGGAAACTGATGTTGCAAAAGTAGGTATTGTGCCTGAATATCTTTACCAAGCAAAAAAGTACCGGAACTTAGAATACGTGCAAGGTATTATTACTGCACTTAAAAATACTGAAGCTATTAAATCATACATTGATGCACATCGAACAGAACCTCTTGGTGATGATTGGCTTCCTCTTACAGGCTTTTGTCCGACGTGTCGTTTTGATGAAATAATTTTTAGCGAATTTGATGGTGAAGAAAACATTCGGCTTAATTGCCAACGATGTGAATTTAATGAAATTGTTAACATAAAAACATGTCCTGATTTGAAACTTCCTTGGCGAGTTGACTGGCCAATGCGATGGGCGCATGAACAAGTTGATTTTGAACCAGGTGGTAAAGATCACTCTACTGCTGGTGGAAGTTACGATACAGGTAAACAAATTGTAGAACTCTATGATTGGACTGCACCAATTTATTTAATGTATAATTTTATTGGTATTAAAGGAGGAGCTGGAAAAATTTCTTCTTCTGCAGGTAATGTTATTACCTTAGCAACCTGTCTTGATATTTATGAACCTGCTATTGTTCGCTATCTTTTTGCAGGTACACGACCAGGAGCAGAGTTTAATATTTCATTTGACCTTGATGTCAACAAAATTTATGAAGATTTTGATAAATGTGAACGTATTTATTTCGATAAAGAAATTATTAATGAAAAAAAGGCAGCAAAAGAAAAAAGAATTTATGAACTTAGCTGTCCGTTTGCTATTCCGAAAGAAATGCCTTTCCAACCATCATTTCGACATCTTACAAACATGTTACAAACCTTTAGTTATGATATGGATCAAGTGGTTACGTATTATCAAGATGAATTAAAAACTGAAGCAGATAAAGATCGACTTCTTCTTCGAGCAAAATGTGCAACTAATTGGCTGAAAAATTATGCTCCTGAAGAATTTATTTTCGAAGTGAATTCTGCAGTTCCAGAATCTGTTGATTTGTCTCAACAACAAGTACAGGCAATTCATGCCTTTGCAGATTCTTTACTTACAAATTCTTTAGATGAAAAAGAATTACATAATTCTCTATATGAAATTGCTAGAGCTAATGATTGCGAACCTAAAGATCTTTTCGCTGCTTGTTATGCAGTTCTTATTTCTAAAGAAAAAGGACCTCAACTTGCAAGTTTCATTCTTACATATGGGAAAGAAAAAGTAGCTGCCTTGTTTAAAGCAGTCTAATTTTTTTATTTTCTTTTTGTATGTTTTGGAAAGTCACCAATACTATACAGAATACTTAACTGAATTTGATCAGGTGGACGATTACCAACCACTTCTCTTTCGTTTTCTACTTGGTTATTAAATTCATAGCTTAGTACTAAACGAACTTGCTGAGGGTTTGAAGGAAGCATATCTCTTGAAAGTGAAAGACGGACGGTTTTCATAATATTATCTTTACGCATAGGACCAAGAGAAATTTGGTCGAACTCAGCATGAAGATATATGTCTTTATAGTTTATCATAAGTTCTTGTAAGGTGTGCATTTCAGTTCCACCGAACTGTTCTTCAGCTTTCATCTTACTTGCATATGCTGCAACTCTAAAATAACCTCCCCAATTTTCCCAAGATCGTTGCACTCGCATCGTAAATCCTGCTGTTGCTTTGTCTTCTCTGTTGGTACGGTTATATCCGCCAAGCGCTGCAAATACAACATACAAAGAATCTTCTTTTGTTGCAAAGCCCAGACCTGCACTTGATTGACTATTATAAAAAGATCCTAAGGGTTGATAGGAAGCTACAACATCTTGTTCAATATACAAAGAGAATTGTCTCACGATTGGTTGCACTCCCCAAGCTTGAATGTTTACGCGCGGAACTAAAAAATCACTATTTTCAGTTGCGGTTCCTTCAAGTGTTGCAAAACCAATTCGAGGAGTTTTTTCTTCAGGTTCCTGATCTACATAATAGAAATTTTGGCTTGCGGCAAAAGTACTGCATGCAATGGCTGCACCGGTAAGAATTTGCTTGAGGCTCATAAGTAAATATTCTAATTCTTTTTTATTTTATAAACTTTTGTGGTTGTGCACATTTTCTTGGTGTAGCGTCCACACTTCCACTAACTATATAAACGGGTGTGATTATTGTTAGCACAGGCTGAGGGAACTTCATAGGTTAACTCAAGCAAAAAATGGTGAAAACACATGGTAGTACATATTACTCAAGAAAATTTTGAAGCTGAAATCAAAAACGCAGAAGGTCCAGTCCTTTTAGACTTCTGGGCACCTTGGTGTGGTCCTTGTAAGATGATGGGCCCTGTCTTTGAAGAGTTAAGCAAAGATTATGAAGGAAAATTAAAATTCGCAAAACTCAATACTGAAGAACATCCTGATCTTGCTGGTCAATTTGGCATTCAAGGAATTCCAAGCCTCTTATTTTTGAAAGGTGGCGAAGAAAAAGACCGTATTGTAGGTTTCGCTCCAAAAGATCAATTAAAACAAAAAATTGATGATGCACTTGCAAAGATGTAGGTGAATTTTTTTTATATTTTTCTTTTCATATATTCACATAAGGTAAATTAAATGGAACATTACGATGTAATAATTATTGGTGGCGGTCCTGCAGGATTTAGTGCAGGTGTTTATACAGCACGAGCAAATCTTTCAACCATTATGTTTGAAGGACCTCAACCAGGCGGACAACTAACAACAACTACTGAAGTAGAAAACTACGCAGGTTTTGCAAATGGCATTGACGGGAATAAGTTAATGAGTGAGATGCGTGACCAAGCCGTACGTTTTGGAGTGGTTGATAAATTTGAAATTATTACTTCTGTTGATTTTTCTAAACAACCGTACGTAGTCACTTCAAGTTCTGGAGATTCCTATGAAGGAAAAACAATTATTATTGCTACTGGTGCGAGCGCACGTTACTTAGGTCTTGAAAGTGAAGAACGAATGAAAGGACGAGGAGTGACTGCATGTGCTACTTGCGATGGATTTTTCTATAAGGAAAAAGAAGTTATTGTTATTGGCGGTGGCGACAGCGCTATGGAAGAAGCAACTTTCTTGACAAAATTCGCTTCAAAAGTAACTATTATTAACCGAAGTGAATCCTTCAAAGCAAGTCCTATCATGTATGACCGGGCAAATAATAATCCAAAAATTACTATTCTCAAAAACAAAGTAATTGAAGAAGTTCTTGGCGATAAAGCAGTAACAGGAGTGATGCTAAAAGATACAGTAACAGGAGAACTTGCAGAATTTCCTTGTCAAGGAATGTTTTTAGCAATCGGTCATAATCCTAATACTGCTTTGTTTAAAGGCGTTCTAGAAATGGATGAAGTAGGGTATCTCAAAACTGCAGCTGATAGTACAGCAACGCAACTTCCTGGAGTATTTGCAGCAGGAGATGTTCAAGATAAACGTTACCGTCAAGCTATTACTGCTGCAGGAACTGGATGTATGGCTGCTCTTGAAGCGCAGTGGTATATTGAAAAACATCATGAGTAGATTGTTAGAGTAGCTTTTCATTTGGAGAAATAAAAAATGGGTAGTAGCAATGTGATTGCCGGACCCCTTTTCATTCGGAGAAATAAAAATGGGAATTAGTTTTGCATGTCAACAAATTGACTTTAAAGATTTGCTTCGTTGTAGTTTTGATTTGAACAAGACTGAATATCGACTTTTCATGTATCTTCTTGATCAAGAGGAAAGCCTTAGCGTTTCCGCAATTGGTGAAGCTACAGGCAAAGATAGAACTACTGTTCAGAAAGCTATGAAAAAACTTATTGAACAAAACATCGTACATAAGCATCAAGTTAATCTTGAACAAGGCGGTTATACGTTTGTCTATGCAATAAAAGATAAAGAATTCCTTCGACGACGCATGCTCTCTGTTGTCGAGCACTGGTATAATCAAGTGATGGTAGAAATAAATAAATGGTGAATGCCATTTATTAGTCCGACAATATCAAATTGTCGATATAAATAAGTGGTGAACACTTATTGGCTTGAAACCTTTGGTTTCAAAATAAACAAATGGTAACTTGTTTGTTTGATAATTATAAATTATCAATATTAATAAATGGTGAATGCCATTTATTAGTCTGAAAAAATAAACTTTTTCAATATCAATAAGGGTAGGTTTTTTGTTTATTTGTTATCATAAGTAGAAAAATAAATACAAAGAAAAATTATTTTTTTGCAGACCAATTGTAAATAAGTTTATCTTTATTAAGAGATAATTCTACTTCATTACCTTTGTTCTTGTGTGCAAATTGTTCAAAACTTGAGCAGTATGGTCGTGTAAAGTTTCCTTTTGTTGTTTCAATTAACAGTTGTTGACCTTGGATAATGTGGTAGTTATTGATAACTACTTTTCGCTGTTCAGTCTCTTCCATTTGTTTTAAAATTTGTTCGTATTGGCTCATTTTATATCAAATCCAGTAGTGTATTATCTTTTGTGTTAAATTCTACTTGTACTTCTTTGTCTTTTCGCATTTCAACATGTGATAAGAATGCGTACATGTTATCGTATTTTTCAAGTATTTTATCGCTGTCTCTTATACGAAACGTTTCTTTTGCTTTTCCGTCAGTAATAGTAACATAGGGCATTTTATTTGGACTGCCCCAATCAGTGAGTGTGCCTGTGATGGTGAAAGTTTTTTTCTGTTCTCTAGCGAATTTTGTGAGGTGTTCTTTTTCTTGTAAATATATTCCTAGTGGTAATTTGTTTGCATAATTCATTGTTTCATTCTCTTAAATTGAGACTATATATCTCATGCGTTTCATTGTTGATTTCTATTTCAACAGGTTTTTCTAAATTGTACTTATCTAAGGCTGCAAGTACTTTAGCATCTCGGCGCGTGTGCACTTGTATGTGTTTGCTTTTTCCTGCTAGTAGTATGTAAATATTGTCGCCGTTGGAAGGGTAACCATAGGCTTGAATTCTTCCTTGGATAAGGCTTTCTGACTCTTGATGTGGTGCTGTGGCGAAGTACTCATCAATTGAAAGAGGTTTCATTTTAAAACTTATATTCTTCGCCTTGAATATACATTGTGGAAAATGAGTTTCCTTCTTTTTTAATTCCGATTTCTTTATCTTCACGAGACTGTAATAGGTATCTGGCACTGTCAGGAAGTACTGATCGTGGCGCTCTATATGTTTCAATTCCTTGAGTTGTTTCTAGTTCAAACTGAACGTGCTGCTTATTTTCTTGGTAGTTTTGTAGTATTCCTGTAGTGATTTGGTCGATTGATTCATTATTCATAGTTTTTCCCCATACAACACACAGTTGTATTATTGTTACTTAAGAGTAGTAAATATATAAATCTTTCGGAAATAAGTCTATTTTTTGCTGATTTTTGGTAGTTTGAGAAGAAATAAAGAAAAATACCTCCTGGCTTAACAGGGTTTAGGGGAGGGTGGGTTGAAAGAATTCAACCAGGAGGTAATTTCTTTGGGTTAGTGGAAATGGAACCGCAAGGGTTCCGCTTGTAGTGTGTCGCGTACGACTATCTACGATCAGGGAATGGCGGGTCTGCCACTATGAAGGGGAAGGAGGCGATGTTTTCTCACGTGAAGGGGTTGTGAGGGGGGATGTGAGAGTTCTTCACGTAATTTACAAGGGGGGTTTTCGAAGTTCTTGTAGCCACATGAGGCCAATACGCATCATGTTCTTGTTGAACTTCTCTGACAACTTGTAGGTTTTTTTGTACAAATCATAATCAATCAAGCCCATTGTTTTCATGGGTGTGAGGATTCGATCGTAAAATTGCCGTTTGTTGTAGGATACTTTTACACTCTTTTTCTGCCGGAAAGGCCCAGGGGTGGTAGTTTCAATGGCAATACCTTCATGCAACGCTGTTGCAAACATGCTCATTTCTGTCTTACCGATTTCACCGCCCTTAGTTTTGATTTCTTCAACCAGCATCCGAGCAACTTCAACTTGTTGCGTGGTGGCGAAGAGAATCTCATATATATTCTCAGGGAGGTTAAACTGGTCAAATAATATAACCATACCACCTATATACCTGCACTAGTATATAAATGTTGTCATTTAGTATACTATTATGTATACTGCTATGGGTAATCACTTTGC
>CAZHNR010000013.1:8950-20739 GCA_964534065.1 uncultured Methanosarcinales archaeon | reverse complement strand
ATTTGGGTTCCAGTTGGAATTATAGAACTTGCTAACGGATCAGTTTGGGGACTTATTGGAATGCTTATCACCGGAGGACTTATTCTTGTGGTTGATTACACTCTACGACCACATTTCCAACAAAAAAACGGGAATATTCACCCACTTATTTCTTTACTGGGAGTACTTATCGGTATCCAGTACTTCGGCATATTTGGAATTGTTGTAGGTCCACTTCTCCTTTCCTATGCAGTACTTACTATTGAAATGTTCATGGAAGAGTACGTGCAAGGACGGATTGTAAATAAATAATGCTCAGATAGCAAATAACGTTCCTGAATCACCACAATAAAAAAATAAATTACCAACAGGCATTTCTCGTTTGTCCAAATGTTTCTTAATTTTTTGCAGTTGCTTTCGCGCCTTCACAATACGATGAGAACACTTTACCTCAAATACATCACAAACTGCTCCACGATACGCAATAACATCAGCTTCAGCAACAGGGCGTTTTTTTGTTGAACGAATTACCACGTGAGAAAGAACCGTATCATAACCAGAAAGTTTGTCACACAATTCTTGGACATGTTGATCATGTTTGCTTAGTTTTATCAGAGTACACACCACAAAGCAAGAGAAACACAGAGGCTTTCAAGCTCTGTACTACATCCTACAAGGAGAAATATATAAATCTTTTGAGAAAGTAAAGGAAAAAAATAAGAGTAAGAAATCTAAATAAAAGAAAAACCTAGAGCATATAACTTCCTAGTGCAGTTAACTCTGCTGCAACTGTTGACGTTGCAACTCGCATTCTATTTGGTCGACCACATCATCATACGCCCTTACGCAGGAAACGTTTTTGACCTTTTCCACTTCAAACAAATTCACATATCTCATTGTAGTTACCTCCTAAATACCAATATTCTTACTCTGGAGAAAACAGATTATAAATATTTTGAAAGAAAGATTTTTACAGTCAAAGATATGCACAACCCCATAGTCTTTTTATAGTTACAACAATTAGTCCTTTTTATGGAACTTCGACCATGGCAAGAAGAAGCATTTGCAGAGTTGCAAAAACACGATTTTAATGGAGTAGTTAAAGTTCCATCTGGGAAAGGAAAAACAGTTCTTGGTATCGCTCTGATCAACCATGCTCTCAAAGAACACAAAGAAAAAGCACTTGTTGTTGTTCCCACCATTCAACTCGCACATCAATGGCAGAATGAACTGAAAAAATTTCTACCAGAGAGAACAAGTAGTCTCTACTACGGTGCAAAAAAAGATCTATCAGGAGAAATTATTATCAGCGTCATTAATACCGCAGCAAAGAACCCTTTTGCACATAATTTTTGTATCAAAGTACTTGATGAAATTCATCATTACGGAGCAGAACTTTTCCAAGATATTTTTGCTGTGAGCACACCACACACTATAGGACTTTCAGCAACACCCGAACGAGAAGATGAAGGAGATCTTGCTATTCGTTACGGAGCAGGAAGTATTGTTTATAGCCTCCATAATCTCGAAGAGCTTCGAGAACGATTCAGTCTTTGCACTATTTTTATCCCGTTCATCCCTCCTGAACTTCATGCATATCAGGAAGCTCGTCAAGAATATCAACGCATGCTTATCATTGGCAACTTAAAAACAAGCCAAGTCACCTACAAAGCTCGAAGAGGAAACAAATTTGCACTACGTGTGCTCAAACTTTGGAGCGAAATGACAAAGCTACGACATTTTGCAAGCAACAAATTGCCCGTCATCAAACGAATCGTCAAAGCAGAATCTGATAAGAAAATAATTATTTTTAGTGAGAGTATCCCGTATAGTGAAGCTTTAGGTGAATCACTTCCCAATAGCATTGTCGTGCACAGTACCTTAACAAAAAAAGAAATTCTTTCACGCCTTGAAGAGTTTCGTTCACTTGACAAAGGAATACTCATTGCACCTCGCATGATTGATGAAGGTTATGATGTTCCTGACGCAACCATAAGTATTGTTGCCAGCTTTACTCGAAAATCTCGTCAAATGATTCAGCGAGATGGAAGGCTACTAAGACAAAGCGAAGCAGTGCGGAGATATACCTTAGTCATTGAAGATGTCGAAGAAGAAAAATTTGCTCGTATTCTTCGAGAAACAGAGACAGAAAGCATAGCTTTGGACGGCGAATGGTTAGTTTGGCGAAACGGCTTTGTGAGTGACGTGCAAGGGAAAGCAAAAATCCAAGAAGAAATTGCTCATCCTGAACGCAAAGATGAATGGCTCATGCAAAAATTAGATTTTTTCACACGCGCAGGACAAGTCGATAGTGAATTCTATATTCGCCACGAAGCAAAAATACAAAAACTTCTCATGGAACATCCTCAGCGATGGCCTTTACTTGAAAAGAAACAAACACCTCCACCACAAACACTTTTCACTCTTGAACATACTCATTCTGAAGCATATTGTAGAGATATAAAAAACCAACTGCGAAAACTCAATGCACGACTCTTTTTACCACAAGGAGTTTTTCAAGCAATCTTTCGCTACCTTGACCGTGAACTTATCGAGCTTGAAGTGGAAGATAAAGAAGTCCTTGAACGCATTGTAGATGACCCTAATATGCAGGTATGGACGGAAGAGCTTATCACCATTATTAAAGAAATGCTGCGCAAAATGCACTCAACTTAATTTCCAATTTGATGCTGTGCAATACTTGTGTTTAATTGACGATTCACCAAAATAAATGTTGCTCGTTTAGGAAATTCTTTTAACATTCTTGCACCAATGTACGTACCCGTACTTCTCAATGAACCACAAAGTTCTTGCAGGAAAACATGTAAGTCCCCACGGAAGGGAATTTTTGTTACACGACCTTCGCTTGCACGGTGCTTAGCAACACCACCATAATGTTTATTGAGCACATGCGTAGAACTTGAACCAGCATAGACTTTAAACTGCTTACCATCTTCTTCAATAAGATCTCCGCCTGATTGTTCGTACCCTGAAAATAAACTTCCAGACATTGTAAAATCAGCACCGGCGCAAAAAGACTTACCAAAATCTCCTGGAGTGATAAGACCACCGTCAGCAATAACTAAACCATAACCTTGTTCATTAGCAATACCATGGGCGGCATCAGCGCATTCAATTGTTGCGCTAAGTTGCGGATAGCCAACACCAGTTTGTTTTCTTGTCGTGCAGGCAGCACCACTGCCAATACCAACTTTAACAATATCAGCACCAACAAGCAAAAGTTCTTCAACCATTTCATTTGTCACCACATTTCCTGCAATAATAATATGCTCAGGACACAGTGTTCGAAGACGTTTCACATTCTCGCTGAAACGTTCCAAATAACCATTAGGAACATCTAAACAAATAAAAGAAAAATATTTATCTAAACCCTTTGCTTGTACTTGTGTAAATTTTTCGTAATCCGTATCGCGGATGCCTAGCGTATAACATAAATAATCAGGATTGTTAAAAGCAGGAAGTTCTTTTTCTAATTCTTCAAGAGAATAAAATTTATGCAAAGTAGTCACCATTTTATGCTCTGCTAAGACCTTTGCAATTGAAAATGTTCCTGAAGCAAGCATATTCGCACTCATCACAGGAATTCCAGTCCAAGATTTTGAACTATGCAAAAATTTAAACGTTCGAGTTAACTCGACGTCTTTTCGACTAGAAAGTGTACTTCGCTTTGGGCGCAACAAAACATCTTGGTAATCCAATTTTGGATCGTTATCTATTCTCATACCAATTATATATTACTCAGGAAAGGAGTATTTAAACATTTGCCCTGAAGAACTAATATTTATAAAGATAAAGAGAGATGTAATTTTCATAAGGTGGCAACTATGGAATTACCTAAACACGAGAAAAATAAACATTTATCTGTGCCTCGGCAAATAGATTTGCCCCGGAAGTATAATTTTAAGAACATTGAAGAAAAGTGGAAAACCTACTGGAAAGAACAAGGTACATACGTATCTAACCCTGAAGGAGAAAACGTCTTTAGTGTCGATACGCCACCACCAACCGTTTCTGGTCAAATGCACATGGGACACGCCTTCTCATATACACAAGGAGATTTTATTGTACGCCACCGACGTATGACAGGTCACAATATTTTTTATCCTTTCGGAACTGATGATAATGGTCTTCCAACTGAACACTTAATTGAAAAAACAAAAAAAGTACGATCAAATGCAATGACCAGATCAGAATTTGTTTCACTGTGCCACGAAACAATCAAAGAAATAAAACCAGAATTTATCCAAGCATGGATTGATCTTGGCGTCAGCTGTGACTTTGAACATTCTTATTCTACAATCGATAAGCAACCAAGCCGTGTTTCTCAACAATCCTTTTTAGACTTGTACGCAAAAAACCTTGTCTATCGAAAAGAAACACCAACTACATGGTGTATCAAATGTCAAACTGCAATTGCGCAGGCAGACTTTGAAAATATTGAAAAAAACTCTTTCTTCCACGACATCGCGTTTCATGACGCTGAAGGTAAAGAACTCATCATTGCAACAACCCGTCCTGAACTTATTCCTGCCTGTGTGGCACTCTTTGCACATCCTGAAGATGAACGGTATCAATACTTGAAAGGAAAAACTGCAAAAGTTCCTTTATTTGATTATGAAGTTCCTATTAAATTCGATGCGACTGTAGAAAAAGATAAAGGAACAGGACTTATGATGGTCTGTACTTTCGGAGATAAAGAAGATGTTGAGAAATGGCATAAGTATGAACTTGACTTACGTAGCGTTATCTCTAAAAAAGGAACATTAAACGAACTTGCACAAGCATACAAAGGCATGTATGTAACTAAAGCACGTGATGCAATTGTTGCAGATTTAGAAAAAGAAGGATTCCTCAAAAATACAAAACAAATTACTCACAATACCAATACACACGACCGTTGT
Source organism: uncultured Methanosarcinales archaeon (assembly GCA_964534065.1). Lineage (GTDB taxonomy): Archaea > Nanobdellota > Nanobdellia > Woesearchaeales > SKGA01 > SKGA01. Next base: position 15,838 of record CAZHNR010000013.1, on the reverse strand, counting down.
GGAACTGAAATTGAATTTATGAAAACAGCCCAATGGTTCATTAAAGTCATGGAGCATAAAGAAAAACTCATTGCACTTGGTGATGAAATCGAATGGCATCCTAAACATATGCAAACAAGATATACAAACTGGGTTGAAAATCTTGGCTGGGATTGGGGAGTTTCTCGCCAACGACATTTCGGCATTCCATTCCCTTTATGGTATGAAAAAGATACAGGAAACATTATTGTTGCAAAACCTGAAGATTTACCAATCGATCCAATTGAACAAACTCCATCTTGGTATCCAAACCCAGAAAATCTTATTCCTGAAACAGATGTTATGGACACTTGGGCAACAAGCAGTGTAACGCCACAAATAGCTCTTGACTGGAAAGGAGAAGCACAACCAAACAATATTCCTATGAGTATTCGTATGCAAGCACATGATATTATTCGAACGTGGGCATTTTACACCATTGTAAAGTCATATCACCATCATAATACTGTTCCTTGGAAACATATCATGGTTTCTGGATTCGTACTTGACCCTCAAGGGAAAAAAATGTCTAAGAGTAAAGGCAATACTATTGATCCTATAGCGCTTGTTGAAAAAAATGGTGCTGATGCTGTCCGTTACGGAGCAAGTAGTGTAAAACTTGGTGAAGACCTTCCTTTCCAAGAAAAATATATAGATACAGGAAGAAAACTTGTAACTAAAATATTTAATGCAAGCAAATTTGCGCACCTACACCTGCAAGATTATACGGGCGAATTCACCTGGAATTCATTGGAGCCTATTGACAAATTCTTGCTTGCACAGTTAAGTACCATGCAACAGCAAGCGAACAAGTTCTTAGAAACATATGAATTTGCAAAAGCGAGACAAGAAATCGAACAGCGCTTTTGGATGTTCTGTGATTATTATTTAGAAATCGTAAAAGACAGACTCTACAAACCAGAAGTGCATGGAGATGAGAGTCGCCTAGCAGCACAAATGACACTTGCTAAAGCACTTGAAATACTTCTTAGTTCATTTGCACCTTATGTGCCTTTTGTTACCGAAGAAGTATGGAGCTGGCATCTTGCAGACCTACACAAATCTTCAAGTATCCATACTCATCAATGGAGTTTAGAAGAGTTCACGATTTCCTCTGAAGAAACTTTAGGCGCAAACACTTTGATGCAACTCATCAGTCTCGGTCGACAGAAAAAAAATAGTGAAGGTATGAGTCAACGAGCACAAATTTCCTCTATGACTATTTCTTGCGATACAGAAACCCAAAAAACTTTGAAGCTTTACAAAGCAGATCTTATGCGAACCTTAAGTATTGATACCGTGGACTACGTAGAAGGGGAAGAACTTCATGTAGAAATAATTTTAGCTCCTCCAACAGAGGAGTAAAAAAGAAAAGCTCGCGAGAGCTTCTCTAAAAAAAATTAATAATCCCAGTCTTCATCATGATCATCTTCTGAATCGTCTTCATCCTGACCGTCATAGACCAAAAATTTTTCCTCTTCAAAAAATAATTCACTCATTTTTTCCCTCGGGATTTTACAGTACTTTTTGCTTTCGCAGGTTTTGCTGCAGGTTTTTTCGCCGCAGAAGTAACTTTTTTAGGAGCCTTTGCAGGAGCCTTTGTAGCTACTTTAGTTGTTGTTGTCTTACGGGAAGGTGAAGCCTTCTTAGTGGATGTCTTAGCGACTGTTTTTTTGGCTGTTTTTGTTGCCATGTATAACCACCTTATGTATCACTTACTGTGATAACTCATCGCTTCCTGACGAATTAAGTATTTAATTCTATGTATTTTTAAGCATAAAATAAGCAGTTTTAACTAAGAAAAATAAGTAGTTACGATCTAAAATTTGTTTTATTGCTGTTCAAATAATTGCGTTACACTATCAGTGACACCGAAAAGTTGCTTAAGATTTGCAGGCACAATAATTTCAAAGTCATACGTACCATACGCGCCTACTTGAGAAGTATTTGTCCAAGTCACAAACACAATATCTTGGCTCCCATCATAGCCCATACCATCTGCAGTATCATATAATATTCCTGTAAGGAACGCCGAAGTATTTGTTGAATTTACTACTGGAATGTTATTGAGTGTGTTTCCCCCAATAGTTCTGCTTACCGTTGCATCAGCTACATCGTTATCATCACTATCGTACAAATTATGTGTACTATCATCAAAGTCAGTAAGACCCAGTGCTGTGTCAGCTTCCTCGAAATCATTTGCCGAAGCATCAAGCGGAGCAAGATTGAATGGGAAATACGAGCTATCTGCATCTGCATAGTAGAATATTCCTTCATCAGCTGTTGTTGACCAATTCTTGAGCGGAGTATCGGAATTATCATTTAAAGTGACAGTGAATGCGTTTGTTCCATAGAACAACTGATAACTGCTTACTGTATTTCTCACAGTCAAATTATTGTTTGCTTCATTTGATTCTGCTGCAATATTTGTACTGTCAGCTATAGCTGTAAATAAATAAGTCCCAGACTGAGCCGACCAGGTAAAGTTAATGATTTGTGAACTTGCACCGAAAATAGTAATTGGAGAACTATTTAGTGAAGCAACTTGCGTGCCATTTGTATAGGTGATATTCAGTTGCGTAATAGTATTGCTTGCGTCAATAACTTCATTGTTTGTCACATTAACAGAAATAATTGTATCTGTTCCTGCAATTGTTGTGTTTTCAAAAGTTATGTTAAGAACTTCTACGTCTGCTTGACCGCCAAAGGACCAGTTAATAGACCAGTTGAATACAGACGCGGAGACAAGAGTCGTGTCTGCCGTGAAATTTGCAGCCAAATAAATAGATTTGTTACTTGCAGATCCACAGACACTATAGCCGGAAGCAAGCTGAGATGCAGTCAAGACACCACATTGATCTACATCAGATTCATCAAAAATATTGAAGGTTACATTCGTGCCTGCCGGAATATTTGTTGCTGCAGTAAAGGTATCCCAAACGCCTCGTGGAGTTGGTTCGAGTAATTCTGTTCGCATGCTTGCGTTTACAACTGGTGTCTGTGCTGCGCCGAGACTTGAAGGCGTAGGATTGTCTGTGGAGAATTTTCTTACAATAAACCTATCAACATAAAGTCCCTGTGCGTAATACGAATATAGTCTTGGAGCTTGCCTACTTGCTGCAGAAGCAGATGTTAAAGTTATTGCAGGCGTTTGCGAATTATTGATGTACAAAGTATAATTATTATTTGTGAAATCAGTAATTAAGGTAATCTTTTGTTGTGTTGAAATATCAATAGTGTGGTAATTATTAGCACCATTGAAAAGATTAATTCTATTATTGTCTGGATCTATGAAAAGTCGCAGGTATCTACTTCCTGCACTGTTTCCTACATCATAGTACCCTGCTGCACCTGAGGTTGAGTTTCCTCGAATCCATAACTCAGTGACATGAATTGCTCCAGGGAAGTTAGTTTGACCAACCAGTTGAGAACTTGCACCAGCTACTGTAGGGTAACCGTCTATACCGTTACTGTCCCAGTTATTTGCATTGCTTCCCCAATCAGAAGTGGAAGGAGCAACAGCAAACTCATCAAAAATAGTAAAAGTATTTTGCGCATTGGCAGTAGTAGTTGTCAAATTATTTCCATAATACATGTAGATAACTGAAGATGCAGTCACTGACGGAACTCGTACATATACAGTCGCATTTCCTGCTTCGCAGGATTCAATCCAATAATTTGCAACCGTATCATCTGCACCGTAACTTGCTGCATGACTAAATCGTAAGTCATCACAGTCGGCTTGTACTTGTCCTGCTCCTTGCAAAGAAGAGAGGTCTAAGTCAAGTTTAACTTCATAGTTAGTTAAACTAGAAGAGGTAGAGAGGTTCAAAGCGCGTCGATACGGCCAACAACTTGCAGGGTTCTGTTGGGGTGTTGTATCATTAAAGAATAATGGCCAACAAAATTGTGTCGACGCGTTTGAACCCACCCGTAAATAGGAAGATTGGTTGAGACCAGTATAACTACCAAAGTCATCAAACCAATTGGATTCATTAATTGTAAAATTTACTTGTGACAATCCTATATTTCCAGCAATATCTCTGCCGTATACTGTTAAAACATTTTCATCAAAAGCTGCAGCAAAGGTAATATTTGGTTGCAGTTGCGTGAAATTTTCTCCGTTTAATTCAAACCACCATTCTGTGATTGCTTTGGAAGCAAAGACATTGAGCGGTTGTACTGTAGAAGTATAGGTTGTGTCCTGCACAGGATCTACTATGAAAATGACTGGAGCACCCTGCGAAATAATTACAGTTCTTGTTTCAGTCACGTTGAGATTTCCGTAAATATCTGTAGCGAACACGCGGTACGTGTAGGTGTTATCAGCTTGGTCGGTTCTATTATAAAACCAGTTCGTGCCAGATCCTGCCATGCTAAAATTGAAAGAGCCAGTTGCATTTGTCCATTCAAGAACTGCGCTGGATGCAGACTCATCTAAGGTAACATTAACAAATGTCCAGTTGGCATCCCTAGCAGTATTATTATCCGGAGTTGGAGCAACGAAAGTAATTACAGGTCCCAAACTATCAACAGTGAAATTCTGTAAGAATGTCGTGGATGTATTTAGTCCATCATCACAGCTGAAACTTACGTTGTGCGGTCCCTGCGAAAGTGGACCAACACTCGCGGACCAAGAAAGATTATTACTTGAACTCATTGAAGTAGGTATTCCTCCGTCAAGCACGTAGTCACAAGTAGTTGCCTGTAAATTAGTGCTAGCATTCACAAAGAAGGAGGTTGTCGTCACAACATTTCCGTCGAGCGGATATATCGGAGTTGTTGCTAGTTCTGTAAAGTTAACCTCAAACTGTACAAGAGTAAAATTCAGATTTCCTGCAGTGTCATTTACGAATATACTTAAGTTGTAATTTTGGTTTGCTAGACCATTTAACGTAATATTTGCACAGGCAGGAAGTGTCGTTGGAGCACCTGCATTAAGAATATAATAACAAGTATCAACGATGCCATTATCTGCAACAGTATAATTTACATCAACATTTACTTGTTGATATTCCACAGAGTCAGTAGGACTTTGCACAGTAAGAGATGGAGCTTGAATATCTCGAGTGAACAGAGTTGTAGCTGAAGCAATATTTCCTACACTATCATTTACATAAACAGTGACATTATTGAGACCGAGACTTAAGCCTGCAATGCTCGTATTTGCACAGGCAGGAAGTGAAATATTTGAGCCTCCGTTCAGCCTGTACCAACACGCATCTCTTGTGAAATCTGTTGCTGTGAAACGAAGATCAACTGTAGAGAGATTTGTATATGAAGTGGTAACAGGTTCTTGAATGGAGACTACTGGAGAGAATAAATCAATTGTAACTGTTCGTTCAGGTGTTACGTTCGTATTTCCGTTTGTATCGTTTGCAAAGACTGAGAATGTGTATACTCCTTGTGTCAGACTTGATTTATTGACGATGTAAAATCCATTTTGCAGAGTTGTTGATTCAAGCACACCCGACCAGTTCAGAAGTACTTCATCCAAATTACTATCTACAGCCGAGACATTCACAAAAATCCATGGTCGACCATAATTTCCTGAAACATCCGTGTTTGCTTGATAGCTTATTGCAGGGCCAGACTTATCTACCTCAACAACAATACTGTCAGTCACTGTATCTGCAGTATAATACAGCGTCGCGTTATCTGCAATAATACATGTATAATTATAATTACCTTCGGTAAGAGAACTCAAAAGAACAGAACTTGAAAATTCTCCAGAACCATCAGTTACCCCGCTTGCAATAGTGCTTCCATTCTGTTGAATACTAACAGGATAGGAGGGAATTACTGTACTTGCAACATTATCTGTTACTTCGCAAGTAAGTGGTATGGAACCGGAGGAACCAAATAAAGTCTGTGTCGGAGCAGTTAAAGCTACATCAGCATAACTGTAAATAATAATATCCACAGTATCTTGCGCTGAAGTGTAGAAGTTTTCAGTGACATTAAATGTGATTGTTTCTGGACCAAGTAAAGCAGAAGGCGAAACAGACCATGTTGTTTGTGAACCAGTTGCAATAATAACAGGAGTTTCATCATACCAGTTATCATTAAGTGCAGCAGGACTACCAGAACCATCAAGAGGAGTTGCGCCATCTTCATCAAGAACGGTAGCATTCATATCAATAGTTTCACCACGGTATACTATTTGACTTGTTACCGGAGCAGAGATATTTGCTGTAAGATTTCCAGTGAACGTTACTACTGAAGAACGTGAAGTAGGGGACTGCGCAATATAAAAGGTGCTTGGTTGTGACGCATAGGTACAAGAAATGGTGTCAAGGCCAACAGGATGACCTGTATAATCATAAGTAATAGACGCATTTCCATTTACATCCGTAGTATCACTTCCAATTTGAAAACCAAGATCTGAATCAAAGAACTGTACGGGATAATTAGCTAATGGGGCTCCCGTATCAAAGTCAGTGACCGTACAAGAAATAGTTTGTGTTGTTCTCGCGAGTGCACCAGTAGGTTCTACAAAAGTCAAATTGCTTCTTCCTTGTAAGGTGAAAGACAGTCTGTTTAAGGTATTATTTAAGTTTCCTGCCTGATCCCTTGCAAAGAGTTTGACAGTGTACTCTCCTTTTGGCCAGGTAGCATTTGTGCAAAGAGTTTGGTTCGTCCATTGGTTAGTATACGGAGAAGATATATTGACTCGGGTTACGGGACCTGTTGATCTATTGTACAGAACATAGGATTCGTTGATACTCTCATCCCACAAACCAGAAACTGTCAAGCATTGGTTAGTAAACAGGACCGTGTCATTTATTGCGTAATTTCCCCCTTGAATTTTTGGAGGTACCGTATCCCCGCCAACAACAACATTAAGGGACTGAATGCTAGTATTATCAT
>CAZHNR010000013.1:1203-8850 GCA_964534065.1 uncultured Methanosarcinales archaeon | reverse complement strand
GTCGTAGGAACCGCATAGCTGAACGAAGCAGTATCACTTGTTCCTGCAAGAGGAAGTGTTGATACGTTACCACTTACATTGATTTCAAGTGTTGCCGTGTCAAGATTGAAATTATCAGCCCAATCAACATCTAATGAAATACTAGTTCCTTTATTTGCAGTTGCAGGTCCAGTTACTCCACTATAAGTAGGAGGTGCAAGTTCTACTGTGGAAAGAGAAACTGATGCATTGGAAACTGCAGTAAAATAATAACTGCTTTCATCTGTTGCAATAGTACAACCCAAAGATTCGACACCAATAGTCGTGTCCGTATAATTATAGCGAACGTATCCTGAAGCATCAGTGCTCAATGTTGCCAAGGTTGCAGTACTATTACTCACTACAACTTGATAACCTGCAATAGCTTGATTTGATTTTGTTACATCAACAACTCGACAAGTTAATTGCGTCGTTTGTCCTACACCAATAGTTGTGTCATTCAAAGTTACTCCTGTAAGAGTTGCATTACCCCAGACTGTAAAATTAATGAAAGACAAGGTATCATTAACATTTCCATTAAGATCAGCGACTTGAATTTGGGCACTGTGCTCACCACGGAACCACGTACTTGAAGAACTCAAGGTGAAGTTCGTCCAGTTTTGCGCGTTTGACGGTGAATTATTAAACGCATTTAGAAAAATAATAGGACTCGTCGTACTATAACTCACATTTGCATTTCCAATTGTCTCAGACCACCGTGCAAAGACAGTAACATCATTTCCTCTTGTAACATTGAGAGGCGTGACATTGTATATGTCATTGAATAGACGAGGAATGCTATCATCAACTATAATGACATTAATAGCACTCTGATCTTCATATGCATATTCTTCCGAATCAATTGAGAATGTGATTGAGGGATCACTGTCACTATTAATCTCAAAAATAAAGAAGAAAGTATAATCATCACCGCTTGATGCAATACCGCCTAGCGAAGTATTCCACGTCACCGGACTTACCGAGGATCCACCATCATAGGTCGTATCTACTCTTCTAAAGCTGTTGCCACTTGCATTACTATACCATATTTCTGCTTGATCAATTATCCAGCTAGGGAAATCGTAAGTGATATTTGCTGTACTAATATTCCAGTCACTTGTTCCAATATTCTCAACTGTGACTTCGAAACGGTAGGTGGAACTATTTTCAAGCGTATACGATCTATTAATACCTGAACCAACAAAGTCGTTAATATAGGTTCGTCGGTTCGCAGGAATCGCTGCAGAAATGTCATACACAGCAATATTTGATATATTTAGTTCTACATCAGCAGCTGCAATGGTGAATGGAGCCGTAGTTATCACCGTACTTCCATTAGTGTTTTCAAGCAATGTGCCGTTAGGATATTGTAACTCAATGTATGCTCTATAAGCTCCCGCAGGATTAGTACCTGTGTTGAAAGGTACAGCATTCCAAAGAGAAGCTAAATCTAAAAATGAAGAGTTTATTTGTTGCAAGGTCGGGCCATAAATAGTTTCTACATCAGTCCAAGAAGCACCCGTTTCTCGTTGTACTTTCATAAAGACATACCCAGCAGAATCCACATTTCGATTACTCACAAGTGAACCTCTTACTAATTCACCGGATGTAGCACCAACGCTTGGAGGTGCATACGCTCCTTGACGTGATTGTACAGCTCCGTACACATTTCGCTCTTCACTTGATGTTTCATAATACATCCAAGCAGATTCAGTACAGTTTACTTTAAATGGACCTGTTACATAGGTTCCTCCACCACCACAATTCACACAAATTTTATGCACGCCTGTCGTACTGTTTCCTGTAGAAGAGAAGGTTCCTATAGTTGAAGAAGAATCTCGAACACTACACGTGTTTGGCTGTGCAGAAACAAGCGTAAGATATTCAACATCAAAAGCACCAATAAACTCTGTACTCATTTCCTTGAGCGGAACACCAATAGACGCCTCCCCGCCGTCACCATCTGCTTGTTGGAATAACCCTGAAGGAGTAGATGATTCAACTCGAACTGCTTGTCCTAAACCATTCCCCCCAGAAGTTAACACAGATGCAATATCAAGTTCATCGTCTGCAAGAATAGTTCCTGAATACGTTTCATTCCCGCTTCCATACACCACAATATCATTGTCGCTACTTCCTGCAGCAATTGGAGCGTCTGTGGAAACTGCTGCTACATATAAGTCAGAAGTTGTTGCAGGATAAAAGACAAAAGCATCATTTGTTGGCCCTGTTTTATACACGAAAATAGGTTCATCAGCAGTTATTCGTACTGCGCCAGCAGAATCTATATCATTTGTTACACAACTGCCTGTGCTATTTACTGTACCTGTCCATTCACTGGTACCTGCATCAAAAATTTCTACTGCGGCATCCGCATACGGTGCGAGGAAACAAAATTCATCAGCACCATCACGCATCTCACCAAATATAAACTCGGTGCCCGACCAACTCGCAGGAGGTATCATATCATCAATACCATTTGCATTAACTTCTACACTTACTGGTTTGTCTGCATAAATTGGAGTTCCAAGAGCAATACCTGAAGACACCGTAACTTGGCCAAACTCATTTCGCGAATAATTTGTTCCTGCAACAGTAATAGTTGTGTTATCATAAAGAGCAGAAATAATAATTCCTGAAGTTACTCCATCATCTGCAGTTACGTAAGAAACAATTTGTGGCTCATCATAACTGAATGTTGCTAGCTCATTACTCGTATCATTAACTGTTGCATTCCCATAATACATACTCAAGGTTGTTGTGGTTACTGCAGGAATTGCAGGAAGTTGTACCCAGAATGAAGCATTCTGTGATGACTGATTATTATCACAAAGTACTGTGAAATGATTTGCTTCAACTTCATGCACTGCTGTACCTTTATACGCAAATCGAATATCTTCACAGAACTGACTAACTTTACCGTCAGTATATGCTTGACTGAGATTTGTTGAAACGAAGACTTGATAGTCTGTTAACATTGTTCCTGTATTCACAATATCAAATTCTTCTTTATACTCCCAATCAAGATCCCACCAATCAGATGCGGTAGGTGTAACTAAAGAAACATCCTCATTTACACCATATGTTGCGTTCTCAGTCTGTGCGATAGCAATAAGATCAGACTCGACAAGGAAAGAAAGATTCGCTTGCGAGATGGAACCTAGTGTGTCATTGGCAATAATTTCTACAGTATAATTTCCAAGATCCCAAGTATCAGAATATACCTTACTGTAAGCAAAAGGAGGAGTAAAGTCCATAGTACTCTGCGTGATATCTCCAGTTGGTGATGTGACTCGAAGAAGAACGGTATCGATGTTATCAGCATCGCTCGCATCAGCAGAAATGGTTACTGATTGATTGTACCCTATTGTAGAAGGGTTGACTTGCTGTGCAGTAATTTCTGGAGCTTCTCGAACATCAATAGTGAACGTTGCATTGGATGCAATCAAATACTGCGATGCGTTTCCAGCGAAGGAAAGATTGATTGTATGAAAACCAAGAGAAGCGTTTGCAGGTACAAAATAATCTATAGTAGCAATACCGCTTGCATCAGTAGTTACATTTCCAAGGAAAACCATATCAGTACTATCTTGTACACTAATTTTCTGGTTAGCCAACGGAGAAGTATTATCATAACGCAGCTCTGCTCGCAACTGAATAGTATCAAGCTTATCAACAAAAGATTTATTCCCGCTACCGTTGAGTAAAGTGGTAGCAGATACAGTGACAGGATATGTGACAAAGTCAATTCTTCCATCGTCAGCACCGCTGTCAAGACGAACCGTGCGCACTCCTAGTTGCGCTGACGCTCCTAGAGTTGCAGAAATAGTATTGTAAGCAGTCACATTTACTCCAAGGCTTGGGACGAGCACTGAAGCTGTGCCTGAAGAAATCGACCATCCAGAAGGTAAGGTATAATTTAATTCAGCGTTACTTGCAGCAGTATCTCCTGTATTATTCATAAAGGCAGAGAAATTATAGGTATTGAGACGTGTCAACACATTTGGAGAGAGAACATTTGTGATTTCAAGAATACCAATATTACGTACTTCAACAATTGTATTTCCTAGACCATCCCATGAAATATTTTCTCCAGCAGGATTTGTATAATTCAAAGTTACATTGACATTATAATTGCTGGAAGCGACAGATTCATTTACTGCAATAGTAAAATTCACTGTAAGCAAGGAAGATGCATTGAGCTGGGGAATAAAAATAGTTTGCACTCCTCCGGACGAACAATTAAAGCCACTTATTGCAGGACAAGTTATTGTTGCCGATAGATTCGTAAGAGGCTGAGACCAGACATTAGTTACGTTGAAACTATATGTTGTGCTGTTGGGTTTTTGTAAACGTACTTCATCAACTGCAGCAGAAGTATTTGCTGGGATATGGTGGATTGTAAAGCGAAGCGTATTGTTGTCAGAGAGGAAATTACTGAGCAGACTTTCTGAACCAATATTTGTATCCGTATCACCATAGGTTCGTAATCGTAAATTATCAACCCAATAATCATACCCGCCAAAAATATACAGATCATCAAAAGAAGAATATGAGGCTTCAGTTATTGAAGTTATACCATCTAAAGTTCCATTTACATATTGTCTTGCGTTGATTACTCCTGAAGAAAGTATTTCCAATTCTGCAAACACCCAATCATTAACTATATCTGTTCCTCCAGCAGCAGAACTAGTTGCTCCAGTATAAGCTGTTCGTGTGTCAATTTGAATGCCTGTTCCGCCATGCGTAAATATCCAACCATAGCCATCACCAGTGCTGTCTACAATACCAATACGGTCAGAAGCTCCACCACCAGAAGGATCATTTCGGTTAACCCAGAAGTCAAGAACTACATCTCGATTTATAGATTGCCCAAGAGATTTGAACGCGCCATTCGGGTCACTATCAGTTATTTTATGACCAGCGAAAGAGCCTTCGTAAGCTCGCGTACTTGACTGAGTAATATTTCCATTACCATACTGCGTCCAACCACTAAATGTTTCAAAATCATCGTAGAACAAAAACATATTCTGCGGTGTCGTTGCTGCATTGTTTGCGGAAGGACTATCATAATAGACATAAACAGTTTCGTCTTGACCCGCAGGAAGCGAAGGAATTTTTACCCAGAAAGACATATTACCGGAAGTAGTGCACGCGGTCTCATTGTAAAAATCTAACACAGTGAAAGTTCCATTAGTAAGCGTGACAAAACGAATATCATTACAGCTTGCCTGAATTGATAATGTAGACATATCTAAAGTCAGGAGTTGCGAGTGATTGACTAAAGCATTCGACCCAACATTTGAAACTACTATAGGAAGCTGCGCAGCATAACTTTCATTCCACCACGCAAGTGTTTGCGCTTCTGCTTGACTAATACCATTGGACGCAGCCATACTCGCATTCCAGAAAAACTGATACGACCCAGCAGACGCATCTGCAGGAATAAAGTAGCCATTAGAACTATTATCCCACTGTGCAGAACAAGACTGTCCTTGTAAAAGATCATTACAAATTTTTGTTTCACCTTGAGGACCAAAATTTGTTGGTTGTAAATTTCTATCTAAAATATCTAAAGATACATTCGCATCAAATGCAGTACTATCTTCAATAAGTACTGTAAGATTAACATACTCGATTGTTCCTTTTGTCTCGTATTCAGATAAGGTAAAATCCGAATAATGTTCATGATTGAGTTCTGTAATACGGAAAGTTGGCGAAATAATCGTGAAATTATAGCCAAATACAATCGGATTTCCATCACTATTATACAATATGTTTCGGTCTGGGTCTTCAAGTACTGCATACGCTCGGTACAAACCAGGAGCATAGGTTAAGGTATCCCAACCACCTGTAGCGTTCCAATCAGTCATTACATCATAAGCACCTGAACCTGCCACACTTACATCGACTTGGTCAAGGACCGGAGGTACAATGTTTGACCAAGAATTTCCATCCCAACTTTGTGTGAGCATACGAACAAAACCTCTATGAAAAACTTCATCGTTAGATAATAAACCTGAAAGAACTGTCTCCTGTGAACCATAATTTATTGTTAGAGGTGTGTCACTAAACTTTCTTACACGTACATCATCAACCCAATAATCGTGACCACCTGCGATGTAAAACCTATCAAACTCAGTGATACTTGTATCAAAATACGATGCTTCAGCGTCAAGAACTCGATTGATAAACCTCTCTACTGTGTGTGTACCATTGGATCTAAGGGTCATCGCTCCATCAACCCAAGTATCCTCTGCGATAGTTCCTGAATCTTGACTTTGGTCAGTACCACCCATTGCACTGTTTCTTGTCTCAAAATCAAGGTTCCCATTTGAACTCGTAAAAGCCCAACCATAACCACCAGTACCAACATCAAATACACCCACCCTGTCACGAGCTCCACCAGAAGCAGCACTATTACGATTGATTCTGAATTCCACAACAATATTTGTCCCAAATGGTGAATCGAAATCTTTGTAGGCACCGTTGAAATCATTTGCTGCAGTTTTATGTCCAGAATAGGTTCCACTAGCAGCTCGTGCACTACTCTGAGAAACTAGACCCGAACCTTCTTGTTGCCAACCAGTAAATGTTTCAAAACTATCGAAGAAATCAAAGACTCCAGCGCCGTTTTGTCCATCACTTGCTCCAGGGTTATTATAATACGCATATACAGTTACTCCTGAAGCACCTATTGAAGGTAGTTGTACCCAAACAGAAGCAGACTCCGCAGTTTGATTATAAAATTCAATCCAATAATCAAGAGCCACTTCTTCTCCTGAAGGATTAACATAGGAGAACCGTAAATCCTCGCCGTTTGTTTGTGCTAGACTGAAATCAATAGTGTTGTCATCTAAGGAAAATTGTACTTGATAATTCGTAAGTGTGGACGGTGCAGAAATAGTAATCGGGATTCTATTGGACCAATCAGCGTATAAGGAATTTGCATCGCCTAAATAAACATCTTCATTTGCACCGTACTCATCCGCCAAAGTACTATACCTAAATGCAAGATCTGCTGAAACCTCGAAAGAACGAAGAGGACTCGTCGTTACAATACCATCTGTATTCGTAGCAGTAATAACATAAGTATACTGATTAAGAGACCAAGTATCATTGAAGAAGAAGGTGTAGTTTCCACCGCCATTGTTAGTCATAGCTGCCGTGAGAGACGTACCACTCGCATCAGTATAATTGAGTGTGACCGTACTCAAGCCAACGGTATCAGTGACATTTGCATACACCGTCAGATTTCCACCGTAACCAATTTCAATAGCTGACTCTGCAATGTTTGCAATTACAGGTCTGGAAGATACCGTTACTGTGTGCGATGCATTTACTGGGCGCAAGAAATTGCTGGAGTCTCCAGCGTAAGAAGCATTCAAAGTATGCGTTCCCAGCGTATAAGTATCTCGTGGAGTATAGGTAACAACCGCTCGACCTTGCGCATTCGTCTGTGAGGAATTAATGAATTGTCTCGTACCGTTTGCTGTTTCATCCCAGAAACTTACATTATAATTTGCTAAGGGACTTGCGGCTTCATCAACAAGAACCGCCTCAAGTGTTATCGACTCATTAAGTGCAACAATACTTGCTGAACTCGTGAAACTCGAAATAGATGGTTGC
>CAZHNR010000013.1:0-1193 GCA_964534065.1 uncultured Methanosarcinales archaeon | reverse complement strand
AACATTACGAACATTACTTGTGACCTCTTCAATTCGTACGTCTGTACTATTTACAAACCAACGCAAGGAATAGTTACCTTGTGTGCGCGGAACAATAGATCTACTTATCGTACAATTTTCATCAGCACCAACAGCAGTACATACACTTGGATTTGCTGTTGTAAAAGGGTTTCCTGTGGCTTGAATGGTTGCCCAGTCAGCAGAGGTTGCTTGGTATGACCATTGAATATCACGTAGTACAGGTGTCGTAGTGGAATCATTTGAATTCATACGGACTCGGTATTGCAAATACCGGTTATCAGGAGCTTGTACGTTCGTATTATTTGTTTGCGGGAACCATGCAGAATAAGAAACATTGTCCGGGGAAGAACGCACAGCAAAACTTGTTGCAGTATTTGGTGGTTGTGTAATTGACCACGTCATATTAAAGAAGTTGACTGCCGCAGTACCTGTGTCAAAGACACTACTAATGTATTCACCATCTGTCTGAAATTCAATATCTTGTTCGCTACCAGTAAGCGCAACTGAAGGTTCAGGACTCGCATATTGTCTAATTCTTACATTTCTAAAAGCAATATCTGCAACGGCATCGTTATCATCATCAGCAATCCAAATCAAATCAGGACCTGTTGAAGCGAAGTCATCAAGAACTGCACTTACAAGTTGCCAATCAGGTTCAGAAGTGTACTCTACATCAGGAAGATGACTACACCATTGACCGCCACCATCACTACCACCAAGGTGATAACAAGAATTCTGGTAATTGTTAACATTTATAGTATGATCATCTGAACCAAGACCTAAAATTTCTGTATCAGACGGATTCCCCCTAAATTGCCATTCAAGAATTTGTGAACCATCACCAATAATATTGTGACTCACCGTACTATATTTCCAGGCGTTACCTGTAAGATTAATTGTGTAGGTATCAAAAATATTTGAGGCAGAAGGATCGCCTCCTGCTCCGTCCTGGCCACCATTAATCCCATTATCAACAATACCTACTTCATCAAAATTTACAATAAGTTCAAAAATATTTTCAGGGTTCTCATCCGGATCAGCACTTGGGTTGTCATAATAATGATAGATGGGCGTAATAGTATTGTTTTCAAGGAACGGCACACCCACGTACACTGTAGCATTTTGTGCAGTAGCATCCCAAGAGTCAACAAAGTAATCAAGTTGCTGCGAAT
>CAZHNR010000012.1:0-21231 GCA_964534065.1 uncultured Methanosarcinales archaeon | reverse complement strand
ACAACGCCACGTTTTCCTCGGTGTAGCAAAAAAGGTTCTTTTACAGTTTCAGGTAACTTTAATTTTAAGGCATCTACTTGTTTTGCATCTTGCATATTAAATGCAGCATCATTTCGAACAAACTCATAGACAAGTAAAGATTCAAAAAAATGACTTTCCTTTGCGACTACTCTCTGTTGATAACCGAGAGACTGTGCATACAAAAGGAAGGCTTCTTGATTACCAAGAGAACTCCCTAAAAGAAATATTTTTCCTTTGTCAGACAAGTAATCTTTTGCCTGTTTGAGAAATTTCTTTGCAACAGTAATTCCTTCAGGGCCACCATGCAAAGCAATATCTTTGACTTCAGATTCGTCAGGAAGATACGGCGTATTAAATACAATAATATCATACATACCTTTTACAGCTGAGAAAAGATCGGATTGCACCACAGTGCAAGACAAACCTTCACTTTCAACAAAGACCTGCATTTGATGTACGCTTGTAGGATTAATATCTGCCAGAGTAATAGTAGTAATACCGAGTTTTGTAGCTTCAAAACCAATATAACCACTCCCCGCGCCCATGTCAAGAAAACGCAAGGAAGTATCCCAATCAGATTCCTCAAGATCGGCTAGCACTGCATTCCACAGAAGAAAGGTATCATCACTTGCCTCGTACACTGGATTCATATCTTCCCTTGAGAAGTTATTATTTATAAGTTATTCCTTAGAAAAGTTTTTATAGCCATATAAGCAAGGTAAAGGCATGTCAAGAAAATTCAGTACGAAACTTACACTCTTTTGTATGTTTAGTATTATTGTACTGTATAGCTTAGGCGTACTCACTGAGCTTGAACTTCTGAGTTATGACCTTAAAATCGTTGCAGGATTACTGAGTATCGTGACAGGAACATTCATGTTCATTCAGGCAAAAACTTTAGATAAACCAGTTAACCATAAACGAACAGTTCTTGAAATTATTCTTTTTCTTGGAGGAATCATTATTCTTGTCCCAGGAATTTATGATTATTTCAGAAGCCAAAACACCTTACTTGACGGTATTATTATCTCAGGATACGTAGCTCTTCTTTTACTTATAGCATTATTTACAAGAAATGAACATGTGAGCAAACGTGCAGTAAGAAAAAGCGAACAATTGTTTAGCGAAGACTATTCCAATGACCCTCGCTTCCAAAAAATGATGCGTAAATAACTATTTCTGAATAACTGTTCCTACAAATTCCTTTTGAGCAAGCATTGCAGGTAGTTGTTCTTTCTTTCCAATATAAAGTGTGAAATCAGTATCTTTTTTTGCAAGATCTACACCAACTCGAACAGCTCGAGGATCTAAAGGATAGTGACCATTACTTACATACTCATCACCAACAAGCTTAGCAAAACCAGACCAAGAAAGAGAAGATAACTCATCATATGTCTTATCAGCATCATAGTCTTGAGGTGAAACATTAAGCACCTTATCAAAATTTGAAATTTTGAACACTTTATCTGCAGCACAATTCTTTGCAATCAGCATCATATCATAATCAGTAGTGTGACCAGGCCTGCCGCCTGCTGCAAGGGTGACGCGCTTTGAAACTGCTAAAGGACCATCTGGATCAATACAAATATGTTGATCAACTACATCTTCACCAAGAATTTCAGTTACCATGTCAAGAACCACTTTCGCGTTCATTTTCGTAGCAGCAATTGCCAACTCATCCATAGCACTATCATGGTTACTTGCAGGAATTACTGAATGAATAGCATTAGCTCCAGCAGCCGCTAGCTTTCTTGAAAGTCCACCGCCACCAATAACAAAGATAAAATTCTTTGCAGGAAATTCCTTCACTAAATCTATAAGAAACAGAATCGCTTCTGGATCATACTCATCTTTTGGAATAAGAAAACTACCACCATATTTTACAACACACACGTCAGTCATATTGATACCTACTAAGAGGAAATTTATAAAACTTACTCTTCAAGAACTTCAGAAATATGCTCGATGAGTTCAGGGAATTCAGTTTGTAAAAAATGATTCCTATCTGAGAACATTGAATACGTTGCTTGAGGTAAAGCTTTTTGATACTTCTCCATATGCGAAAAAGGAACACAAAAATCATCTTTTGAAAAATAAAAATGAACGTTAGGTGAATTTTTCAGAACTGCAGAAAGATCACGAGATAAAAGAAAACCATTACACAATTCTTCTCCTTCAACAGAATCATCAAAAGGAGGTGCAACAAGAAACGTTGCTCGTATTGGACGGCTTGGATTATTTTCTGACAAATACTTTACTAAAAAAATTGCGCCTAAACTCCAACCGACAAGAACAAGTTCATCGTCAATCTTTTCAAGGTATCGTTCAAAGAATAACTTCCAATCAACATACTGCGCATTCTCTTTAAGAGGAAAGCGAGGAGCTACGACAGGAATTGAGACATTATAATTCAAAAAAGAACCTGACCACCACTCAACATCCTCAAGATAGATAGACTTATTTTTTAACCAGTCTTGATACTTCTCCTGCGAAGAATGCGTTGTTCCACCGTGTACATACAGAAGTGTTGTCATCTTATTTATCTTCAAGAAACTCTTTGTCTATAGCTTTCATGTATTCTTTAACACGAGAAAGTATAGAATGCAAATAATAGGCTTCAACTTTTTCTTTAAAGATAGCACTAAACACTTCGTTTTCTGTAATACGGTATGATGTCTTTACTTTTTCAATAAGAAACAATTCACGGCAACGAAGAAGTTGTCTGCGAATATTTGATGGAGCAATTCCTAAAAGTGCAACACCGTGCGCTTCACGATTCTCAATAACAAGCTGTTCAACTTCTTTACTGGAGAGAAGCATTTTGTTTTGCAACATGACATGTAATACATCAACTACAACATCACGAGAATCTCCCGGTTGTAACAGACCAAGCGTTAAGCACAGTTTACGAACCAGTTCCCTCCCACGGTAATTATCAGGTTTCTCGTATTTGCGAAAGGTAATTTCCGCTAACGGAGTATCCCGAGAAATTTTCGGTTTTGCCATATAGAATATGATAAAGCATTGCGTTATTTATATAACTTTTGCTTAGAAAATTTTAGCTACGGAGTAAGGATGACAAAATCAAGCAGTAGGTTTAAATAGAGGTTTTTATTTGACAACGATATGTTTATTCATAACATAGATCCTATTGCTTTCTCAATTGGACCTGTAAACATCTATTACTACGGATTAGTCTATGCACTTGGCTTCTTATTTACGTACTGGTATTTATATCGTAGCGTCGAACGCAAACGATTCAATATTACACATGACCAACTGGATACCTTATTTATCTATATTATTCTTGGCGTAGTTGTCGGTGGACGTGTAGGAGAATACTTATTTTGGCAACCGCAACTGTTGTTCTCTGATCCACTCTCGATCTTCCGTATTTGGGAAGGAGGTATGGCCTTTCACGGAGGAGTTCTTGGAGTAGCAATAGCACTCTCTCTGTTTTGTAAAAAATACAAAGTACATTTTTACGACATTAGTGACCGACTCGTTATTCCCGCAAGTATCACGCTTGCCTTTGGCCGTATTGCAAATTTTATCAATGGAGAACTACCAGGAACAATAACTAATGCAGCATTCTCTTTTAATTTTCGAGGAGAAGTTGACACGCAAGGAAACCTTGTCTTTCGCCATCCCATACAACTCTATGCAACATTAAAAAATACGGTGATGGCAGCAATACTCATATTTGAATCAAAAAGAAAACAAGCAAAAGGATACCTAACTTGGATGTTTGTCTTTATCTACGGACTATTTAGATTTATTGTAAACTTCTGGCGAGAAGATGTTCTCTGGTTCTTTGGCATACTAAGCACCGGCCAAGTATTGAGCTTAGCGATGTGTATTCTCGCAGGAATAGTACTGTATAAAAACTATTGGTGCAAACGAGGAAAAAAATGAAACAACTCAAAATACCAACCATTACGATGCCAGCTTACGACATATACCACACCATGTTTTGGCATAAAGGCGTCCGTGTACCTTTCGCAAGCTCAAGAGTACGAGGAAAAAAATGAAACAACTCAAAATACCAACCATTATGATTAATTTCAAAACATACGATCAAGCAAGCGGTCATGATGCGCAGCGACTTGCAGAAATTTGTGTTGAGGTTCAAAATGAAACAAAAAAATCAGTAAGCGTTTGCCCGCAAGCTCCAGACTTATATCGTTGCAGTCAAACTGGTGCAGTTACTTTTGCACAGCACGAAAATATTGAAGCAGCTGGCGGACACACAGGAAAAATTACTGTAAAAGCAATCAAAGAAAATGGTTGTGTTGGAAGCCTCATAAATCACTCAGAAAACAGGGTAAACAATGAAGTCATAGCAGAACTCATTCATCAATTGCGTGCTTCAGAACTTATCAGTGTCGTTTGTGTGCAAGATATAAAGGAAGCAAGAGCTGTTGCTAAACTTTCCCCTGACATTATAGCAATCGAACCGCCAGAACTTATTGGAGGAACCGTATCAGTTACGAACGCAAATCCTGCAATCATCAGTGGAACGGTGAGTGCAGTGCAAGAAATTAATCCCGATATTACTGTACTTTGCGGTGCAGGAGTAAAAACAGGCGAAGATGTTGCAAAAGCAATTGAACTTGGAGCTGCAGGTGTATTAATTGCAAGTGGCGTTACAAAAGCACAAGATCAAAAAACAGCACTTCTTGATTTAGTACAAGGACTATGAAATCATTACTCAAACAAATTTTACCTTTATTTGCAGCATTAGCAATATTTCTTCTTACTACAAATGAATTTATTGTAACAGGTGTTATTGCCCTGATGATAGTTGCAACATTTCTTATTCACAGAGAACAAGGAGAATGGAAAGTTGTTGTATTAGGAATTATACTCGGCATAGTTTTTGAACTCGCAGGAGATGCAGTGTATCAAGCGCAATACTGGGAAAGTGCAACACTTCTAAGCATTCCACTTTGGCTTCCACTCATGTGGGGATACGGATTTATTTTCATAAGAAGAATCGGAAATATACTAGTAAAAAAAAGTTAAACTTGAATCTTTCCTTTTTGCCAATCTTGCAGTATCATTCGTGCAGTAGTTTCAATATCAGGAACACCACCTTTTGCCACCTTGTTGAGTTTAATTGCAATCGCTTCAAGGACATCTTCTTCAGTATTTTTGAATTCATGAATACCATAATAACCCATAACTTCAACTTTGTGAGCTTTGATTAATTCATACACAACAAGCTCAGGATCCTTATTTATGTTCGTGCTTGATTGGAGAACAAATTTTGCTTGACCACTCTCGTCATCCTCACTCAAGACACCAGGAGTGTCAATAACCATAATCTTACTATCTACCTTGACATCCTGTTTCCCTTTCGTGTATCCACTTATAGGACTCACACCAGCAGCAGCTTTTCCTTTCAAAGAATTAATAATACTTGACTTACCTGTGTTAGGATAGCCAACAACACCCACAAGAACTGCTTCACCTTTAGAAAGTTCAAGAATTTTATGACGGAGTAAAGTCATACCATAAAACTTCTTTGCAGAAACAAAAACACAAGGAGCAAGTTTTTTCTTGTACACATCAAGATACTTCGTTGGAACTAAGTCAGCTTTATTGATAACTGTGATTAACTGCTTACCTGAAGCAGCAACCTTTCGCTCAATCTCTGCATTTCTTGTGTCTTCAACCATACGAGCGTCAACTACCATCAAAATAATATCTGCTTTTGCAATGACAGAGTCCACAATTTTCCAAAAATTAGCCATGAAGAGAAGAAAGGCATAGAATTTTATAAATCTATGTTAGTGTCAAATAAAGCTTAAGTCGAGTACCATAACGATTTGCAAGGCTTGGAGGATTAGCACCAAGTTCAGAATTACATGTTATTTGATTTTCATTAATAGTAGCATCCACTTGACAGACATCAACATTAAAAATATACTGGCCTCGAGGCAAGTCAACACCATCTTTTGGAAGCGTGATGCCTATAGGGATTGCTTTTCTATCATTATTTGGAAGCGTCGTTTTTTGTAAAGGAACTTGAATCCAGTTTTTCCAACAATTAGACTGCTGGGGAGCACAGCTATAACCTTGAGGATTCACCACATGATCTAAAGCTCCAAGATTTGGAGGAAATAGACTAGGAGTATCTACAGAAGCACCTGCATAGGTCACTGAAACGTAAAAGCTTTTCTCACTACCTAATTCATTACTCAAACCAAGATTAAAAATAGCTGTTTCTCCTTTCTTTACTTCTTGGTCTCGAAACGGCATGACAAGAATACTTCCGTCGTCAAGCAAACGGTTCAGTTGGCTTTCTGTTTGTGCATCAACTTGTTCTGTCAACACAGTGATAGAATCAGCACCCTCTGCAAACAAGGAAAAGCCAAGACCAAGAATAAGAAGACTAATGATAAGTACAACAAACATATTAATACTTAATTGAAATCCACGTTTGTTCATCATACATCACATAATTTATTGAGAAAGAAAAAAATACGCTCAACAATTACTCTCATAATTCTTGGCGCCCACGAATACTCGTAGGAAAGGAAAAAAAAGAAAGAACTTAGTTCTTCAAAAAATGATATTCACGAACAAGAATCGTTGCAAAGATCATCATGACAAACATTCCAACACCAAGCACAGCAAAGCTTGCTGCAATGTCTTGAGTAGTACCTACAATTAAGTAAATACCGATTGCCATAATAATTACTCCTAACAAGAGAAACTTGTCAAGAACAATCTTCATAATATCAAATTCTTGTGTATGCGTTAAATGTCGTTTTTTAGCCATTTTAACTTGTTACCTCAATGAATGCAGTTTCTGACTCAACAGGAGTCGCAGATCCAGTACACATAATATTAATAGTACAACCATACGTACCTGCACTTTGTTCGGTCGTAAAGATACCTCCAACTTTAGTTGCAGTTCCCCTCTCAGCAGTTACAGGAATAGTTTGTGAATCAGCAAACATAGGACCAGATACGCCTGTTGGGAGCTGACAAATGATATCTAATGTTGCTTGACCTGTACCTTCACATGCAGAATTATCAGCATTGTAGAAACTTACTGCAACAGGTTCAGGAGTATCTCTTTTGATTTTAATTGCATTGACGCCCGCTAAAGGCTTGCCAGAACTTGCTTCTTCAGTTAAATCCACGCCATCAATAGCCGTTTGTAATTGATCTACACCGCCGCCTAAAAGACCACGCACCATTGCTAAACCTAGACCAAGAACAGCCATAGCCATAACGAGAATAACAATTGCATTAATTGAAAGCTGCATCGAACCACTTCGACTTCGCTTATGATAAGGACCAAATAATTTCATTCACACACCTCAATTTCTCTTTTTTGAACTAATACTAGATAGTTTCTATCATCACTCTAGAAGTTTGCATTTATATATGTTTCTGTCAAAAGCTTTAAAAAGAGAGTTACATCAGCTCATTTCATGATAAAAGGGCCTGTGCTTGAATCCTATAAACAAACAACAAACTATACTGGTGCGGCTTCTGCTCTACTTTCTATCCTGAATCATTTCATTGAAGATTACGAGATGACGGAGGAAAACGAGCTTGATGTCTGGTTATCAACAATCATTCCTCCGACAAAAGCATCGAGCGTGTTTGGTCTTGCACTGTATGCAAAAGATAAAGGATTACAACCAAAAATCGTTATTGAAGATGTCCACTATACGTATCCCGATTACCGCTTCAAACGATATACAAAAAAACAAATTGAACTCGCGGGAAAAATAGCGAATAAATACAAAGAGAAATGTGAGCAAGCAAATATTCTTATTATTGAACGAGACTTCGACGTCAACTATGTCGACACGCTCCTGCAGAAAGGGAAAGTACTTCTTTTGCGAGTAAACGCAGGTCGACTTCGAGGAACTACATCCACATCCAAATATATCGTAGTGTACAAAAAAAGTCTTGAAAAAGATAAGTATTTTATTATTGATCCACGGCGACGTCGAAAGAAAGTCACTCGAGACATGCTTGATGAAGCATTGGTTGAATTAAAGACAAAAAAGAAACGAGAAAAGTGCATGATCGTGTTCTAACGAACACTCTCAAAGTTCTTTTCAAGAACACATGATTGTTTTTTGATTGTCAACACAAGTGAATTCGCACAGCAGTTTAAACGCCAACTTTCGGCTGCATGAATCGCCTCAGTTGTGATTCTTCACCAAGGTGTTGTTGACAATACAGATTAAGGAAATGCAGAAAAATAACATGACTCCAAAAGAAACTATTCAAAAACTTTCCAAACAAACAACAGATAAAGTATTCTTAGCAAAACTTATTGCCTATCATTTCCATGAAGGACAGTATCGAAAAATTGAAGATGCTCCTTATGTTGTACACCCTGAACGTATTGTTGCACAGCTAGAAACAGAAACAGACAAGTGTATTGCATGGCTACATGATGTTGTTGAAGATACTGAAGTGAAGTTAGAAGACTTACAAGAATTCTTTAGTGCAGAAGTTATTGCAGGAATTTTTGCGTTAACAAAAGTTGAAGGAGATGAGCAAGCAAGCATGCAAAAAATTCTTTCAGCACCTCGACACGTTCAACGTATTAAACTTCTTGATGTGCTTGACTATTGGCAGCACTGTGAAGGCATGAGTAAGAAGAGCATTTCTAAAAATAGACACAAAGCAGAAATGTATTATTTGCCTTTAGCTGAAAAACTCGGTGAAAAAGAAATTGCTACTGAAATTCGTAAACTTCAAAGCCTACATATGTAAGAGTAATACTTATATAGTACTATATAACCTTATTTAGTATGAAAACAACAATCCAAGTTGAAGATACAACTCTTGAAGAGCTGAAAAAACTTCGAAAAAGTCCTAGGCAATCTTATAATGAACTTATTCTTAATCTTATACATATGAAAACACTGCTCAAAAATCAATATGACGAATACTTGCATATTGTACAACAAGAACGCATGAAAGAACTTTGGGATAATGACGATGATGAAATCTGGGACACTGTATAAAGCAGGAGATGTTGTACTTGTTCCCGTACAATTTTCAGATAGCTACCAAGTTAAGACAAGACCTGCAGTGCTTCTTTATTCTACACTCGGAAATATTGTTGTTGCAGGAATAACAAGCAATACACTTATGAAAGGAATACCTCTTACAAAAAAAGAAGGGATGATAAAAGATAGCGTCATAAAAACAAACTATGTATTCACCATTGTTCCAGCAATCATTAAGAAAAAACTTCTACATCTCTCAAACAAAAAAAAGAAAGAAGTACTCCATGCAATGCATCAACACCTTACACAATTAGAGTAAACTCATATAATCAGCAATAACTAAACCACCGAGTTCATCGGCAGAATTAGCAGCTAAAAGTTTTCCATTGGACGCGTCAACAATCTCACGTGCAAGTTCTACACCTTCTTCATCAAGATGAATACCAACAATAGTAATACTAATATCCTGCGCTGCAGCTTGCAAGACTTGTCCAATAACTGCTTTCTTTCCACGTTTAGAAGTTGTATGCACACCATCGGTAAGAAGCACTATGTGTTTGAGACCTTTTGCGTCGCGAAGAAGCTCTGCACTCTCATGAATCGCTAGAGCAATATCTGTTTCATAACCAGGAACAATATCAACAAGAGGTCGTACTATCGTTAACAAGTCATTCGTAGGTGCAACTTTCTTGTTAAGTTCTTGATCAAACAACACCAAACCAACATTATTTCTATCCTTCAAGGCCCTATTTGCAAGAGCTACTCCTGCTCTTTTTGCTAAACTTAGTTTCTTTCCTTTCATACTACCGCTAGTATCAAGCGCATAAATAATGTTAAGTTTTTGGCGTGCTTCTCGTTGATGTGACTCCAAGTCTTGTTCAATAATATGTCTGCGACCTCGACGAATTGCTTTTGCAAGCGTAGTCTTCATAGAAATATCTTTGAAAGGATCGCCTTTTTTGAAAGGACGTGTATCTGACTTTTCACCAAGTGTTTGTGCAGCAAAATGTACTTGCTCACCAACATCAGTAGTTTTTCCTTCAGTCTTTTCAAATTCTTCTTCAATAAGAAATAATGCTGCAGTAAGTAGCGCTTCGTCAGTAAACTTACCACTCTTTTTCATGAGACCCTTATCCTGCAGCTCCTTAGCTTTGGTCTCCATATTTCTTTGGAGTTCTTTTTGAAATTCAGGAACTTTAATATTATTTTGAATATAGCGAGGATCATAACCGCTGACTTGACGAATAAAAGTTTGACCATATAATTTTTCAGCATTCTTAAAATTACGCACCATATCTTTAAACATCATATCAGGCATGAACGTACCACGATTATTATTGAAGGCTGCATCAACAAGCATTCCTTCATCAATGTCATCCATGTCAACATCAACGACAGAATGAGCAAGATGCTCGTCTTCCAAATTACTTTCTAGGTTACCGTCTAATTGTTCACCTTCGTTAAAAGAATCAACATGCATATTATCATTCGCGTTCTCCTCCA
This sequence comes from uncultured Methanosarcinales archaeon, assembly GCA_964534065.1. Classification (GTDB taxonomy): domain Archaea; phylum Nanobdellota; class Nanobdellia; order Woesearchaeales; family SKGA01; genus SKGA01. The sequence continues at coordinate 10,714 of CAZHNR010000012.1, read as the reverse complement.
TCGACTGGGGAGAAGCAGCTAAGTCCTGATGACCTTCCTTTCCTTCAGGGACCCTGCGCTTCTAAAGAGATACCTGCCTCTTCACAGAACTGAGCGAATTGTTCAGTAAGAAATTTTTCTGTGGTTGTCGTGTAACTCACACTTGGTTTGAGTCGTACACGGTGTGCAAGTACGCTTGGAAGCGCTTCAAGAATGTCAAAGGGGCTAACCTTACTTCGTCCATTAATTTGAGCAACTGCTTGGCTTCGTTCATATAAACCAATACTTGCACGAACACTTGGAACTTTTTCTACACTCTTGTTGGTTCGCAAATCGCGAATAAACTTAATCATACCTGAATACAAATCATCAGGGAAGGGAAGAAGAGAAATACCTCTTGCTTTTACAATTTGTTCTTCATCTGCTTGTTGTGTAGGGTAGTGTACATAGATAAGATCAAAACGATCAAGAAGTACATCACTCAAAGGTTCTGTGTTTGTATCCTGCGGATTCATCGTACCTATAAAGACAAGGTCGACATCAACGTCAACATCAAATCTTCCAATCGTTACTTTCTTTTCTTCAAGGACTTGCAGGAGTGCGTTTTGTAAACGCTGAGAACAACGATTTAACTCGTCAAAAAATAAGATACCACCATTTGCTTTGAAAATTTTTCCCGGTGTAAATGCTTCTTGACTTAAAGGACCAAATTCCATTGCTTTCAGAGGATCAATATCACCGATTAAATCTTCAACCGTAAGATCAGGACTCCCTTGCACACGAACAAATACTTCTTGGTCAGTTTTCTTAATAAGAGAAGCTACATCCTTAACCATCGTAGTTTTCCCCATACCCGGACCTCCGACAAGGACAACATGTCTTCCTAAAAGAAGTGCGCTTCGGAGTTGTTTTTTGATATCATCAAGCCCAATAATGGAGGAAAAGGAGTCGTTTGTTAAGTTTTCAATCTTCATGACGCGTAAGAATGCGTCTTTTGTATATAAATATTGGTGGAAACCTATAAAAAGCAGCAGCCTATTGCCCATGGTTTTTCTTGTAAAAAAGAAGAGTTGTCAATATGCAAGCAAGCAAGGCAAAACAAGCCATGAGTAGTAGCGATTCTCCAGCATACACTGCTTTGATTTGACGTAGTGGAACCAAACTACTTCCAATAATAAAGCCTAACATCAACTGCAATGTTGACTGTTGCTTATGTTCAAGGAGCCAATGTATACCTCGTATACTTACCAAGACACCTGCAATAATGCCAATGGCAAAGACTCCTAAAATTAAGAGATCAAGTTGTCTGATAGATTCAAGCATGAATGCATACACACCTAAAAGCAACAAAATAAAAGAACCTGAAATACCTGGCAACAACATTGCACTTATAGCAAGAAAACCTGCAATTAGCACGTACCAGAGTGCCGGTTGTGTTACTTGCAAGGGCGAGAGAAATGCAATCACTGCACCAACAACAATTCCCAAAGCGAGCAGAGCATGTTTTCGTTTATAGACTTCTTCTTTGTACAGGAAAAATGTTGAAGTAATAATAAGACCGAGCAGAATAGTGAGAAAATACACTTCATATCTTGCAATAATAAAGGTAAGTGCAATAGCACCAAGTGCAATAGCAACAAGAATGCCAGCAAGGAGTGAGAAGAGAAACTTAAGATTGAGCCGCTTAGCCAAACGTTTAATTCTGCGCGTGGAAGTGGAACCAACACACCAAAGAACGAGTTCTTTAAAGAAAGTAATTACTTGACTAAAGCTTGCGATAAGCTGAGCGTAAATACCTGTGATCAAAGCTATTGTTCCGCCTGAAATGCCCGGTATAATATCACTTATTCCCATAGCAAGACCACGAAGAAAAATACCTATTGCTTTCATAGACAACACGAGTTTAAATTTAGATATAAAGCTTTAGAAAAAGTAGGGTTCCAAAGAACATAGATACGAAACAAGTATGAACATAACACTTAGTATGACTCATAAAAAATTATAGAAAAAAAGAAAAGAAAAAAGAAAAAGTTTAGCAACCGAAGTTGCTTGACTTAACGATTTAACTCGTCTTAGTTGATGCTAGTTACAACAACGTTGCTTAAGTCTGTAACGACAACTTCGAGTTCAGTACCTTCGAAGTCATACATTTCATATGAACTTACAACGTTTGCAGCGCCTTGCGTTTCTAAAGCTCCCCAACCAGCAACTAACATTGCTTGGTTGTCATCATCATATCGAATCAGAGCTTTACCTTCGGAGAAGGTTGCAAGAATTTCATCCCGGGTAGGGTTACCCATGAATTCTGCTGCTACAGTGTTAGCTGCTGGACCACCAACAATAATCATTGGTTGTGTTCCAAGAGCTGGAGCATCAGTATCTAAGATACCTAGACCTAGAGCGATAGGGTTAACAACGTAACTTCCACCACTAGAGGATCCTGCTGTAACAACACTGCCTTCAGACTGCACAACTAGAGTTACTTCTTGAATTTCCATAGGGATGCTCATAGTGAAAGTATTTCCACCATTGAACTGGTCTTCTGGACTCTCGAAGTAAGCACCGTAGTTAGTCATGAAGTATCCGCCATCATAATCTGCAGTACCAATGGAACTTCCACCGTAATATAGATCTTGTGCGTCTTCTTCATCTGTGCTACCGAAGTAATCGTTGTTCAATTCTGCAGTTAGAGCTAGCGTCTCACTTACGTAACCTGATACTGTAGGGAAGGTAATAGTCATATTACCGTCTGCAGTTAGGTTTGCGGAAGGAGCGATGGTAAATGCTTGACCATCAAGTTCAAAGTCGAAGTCTGTTGCAGTACTATTAACTTCATCGTCGCCGTCAGTGTACCAGATTTCGAAGTCAGTTGCGGATTTGTAAAGAACCCATACTTCTTCAGTATCTTGACCACTTACTTCAAAGTAATCTTCGTCAGCGTCGGTAGTAAAGTAGTAACCCCATGCATCGTTTAGAGAGTCGCCGTTATCATCTTCACTTACATCATAATCGTCGTCAACTTCTACTGTTAAGTCAGTGAAAGAATCGTACTTGATGTCTGCGAATCGGATACTTGCGTAGTTATTAGGTAATTCAATAGAATCTCCTAACATCATAGCATCTCGTTCATCTTCTTCGTCAGCGTCGATACCTGTTCGGTCAATGTTTAATTGTAGACCGATTTGTGTAACAGAACCGTCACCATCGTTTGCGTCAATGTACCAGAGCCAGTCTGCGTCAGCTTCGTCTGATGGTTCACCAAACATTTCTGCTGAGTCGCCGCTGTCTACAGTTTCACTGATGGAAGCGCCTAATTTTAGAGTTGCGGAGTTATCATCTGCACCTTCAATGTAGAACTGAGATTCAACTTCAACTTCGAAGTCATCAGCTTGATCGAATTCTTCACTGTTTGAAACAGCTAGAGTTTGACCGTCTACACTTACAAGAACAGAATTTGCACCTACTCGAACAAGAGTAACTTCGTGACCATCAACAGTTACGCTGTCACCTTCTTGCATGAAGAATTCACTAGAAGACTCAATAGTCATAGTGTTTGCATCATCAAAGTCAGTTACAGTTACTGTTCGGCCTAAGAACTCAAATTCAATTTCGTCATTAGTAGTAACAAGAGTTGTGTTCAAGTCGCCTTCAATTTCAACGATGTATCGAATAGTATTTGGGTTTTCAATAACACCATAGATGTCATTTCCAAAGTCTTCATCATACTGAGAACCTACGAAGTCAATAGAACCGTCTGGAAGGACGATAAAGTCTTCATAATCGTAGTCAGAACCATCGAAATCTAAGTCACTGTCAACAAAACCTTCTAGGTCACTGTCATCAAGTCGACTATCATAAGTAACACTAGTGTCACCGACGAAAATTTCATCAAATTCTTCTGCGCCTTCAACAACAATTGAACCAGATGAACCACCAGCTACTGGAGTTACGGATTCTGCTTGTAGACTTGCTGCAATATCAATTGCACCAATTACGTCTGCAGTTGCTGCATTAGCACCAACGACAATTGCACCTTGAACCATACCGTCTTCGACGAATGGAGCTGGGTAATCGCTTAAATCATAAGCCATAGCACCTACCATAGTAGTTGCCACTAAAGCTGCACTAGCAAGCACAGCTGATACTTTTTTAATATTGTTTTTCACATTCACTTTACAACACCTCCATGTGTTTAGAACACAAGGAATTTTAGTTTGTTTTAGTTTTTGTTAATCGCTGCTTACCATTATATGTTTCGCACCATGCACAGTTTGCATTGGAAGCATGCAACAAGTTGCTGCTTTCCTTTAAGCCTGCACATACTGCGTGAAACAGTAACCAGTACTGTGAGAGGAGCGAGTTTAGTTTATAAAGTTTTCTGCGAGGTGATTTTGCGAAAAAGCCAATATTGCAGTACAGCGTCCCTGTGACTTGATTTCGCCAAATACTGACTGTTACTACTTTTTTGATACAACTACAGGTTCAATTTTTTGTATAGGTATCAAACAGCATTCCTTCCCATAATGAAATATCTACCTACTTCAAGGTTCGAAAACGACAAAATAAAGTCAAATAGAGCTTTAAATCCCAAATAAGAGCTAAAATTTCTCACTAATCTTTGAAAATTATGCCACCGTTACATCAACGACTGCGCTGGAAGCGAGAAAAAAAGACAAAAATGGAGAAAAAAAGACAAAAATTGCAAAAAAATTAGCAAATATAATCTTCCAACAGCAAAGAGATCAACAAAATACAATTCACTTGCAAAGCCCGGAACAAAGTTCTCGTCCAAAAATAATAAAAAAAAGAATGAGAGGAGGAGGACTCGAACCCCCGTAGGCGAAAGCCACCACGGCCTAAACGTGGCCCGTTTGACCACTCCGGCATCCTCTCAGAATTGTAGTGCCAGATTTTCAAACGATTAGCTATCGTACGCCTAAGGACTTAAAAATTGTTTAAAAACCTTTGCTTTACTTAGGAATAATCTCTTACCAAAATAAATACGCGCATCATCGCTGGAATTTCCTGAAAAGAAAGGGAATAACGCCCTTGAAATTAGGATTCTTTTGAATAACCACAGAAAGTAACGCTGCAACAACAATACTTATCAGCACAACAGCCAAAGTAATATTGACCAACGACTCAGCTCCAGGAATTCCTGCTTGAATAGGAAGTTGTACTAAAACAGCAGCAGCTAAACCTTTTGGAATTAAACTGGAAAGCATATTCGCGTCTTGCAACTTGGTTGTTTTTGGAAACACCATAGCAACAACAAAAGGTCGAATAAAGAACAGACCAAATACAATAACTAAAGCATATACAAAACTCATCGGATTTGAAAAGTCAATAAGTAAACCCAGATACACAAAGAAAAATGTCTTAATAACAAAAGCAAGTTCGCCGTACACATCACGACTTGACTTCGTAATTGTCTGCAACATACTTACAGAAGGAGTTTTACCTTTTTTCTTTTCAGGCTCTTTATCAGAAAAAATCCGAGAAAGTTTCTTCGTGTTTCCAAGAATAAGACCGAATACTAAACAAGCAATAGCACCGTTTGCGTCAATAAGTTGCGTAACTGCATAGACCATAAGCATGAAACCCAAGGTCAAACCCAAAGTGTGTGACTTAATTCTCGGACTTAATACATTATTCCATACTAATGCTGCAATCAAACCAATAGCTATTGCAATAAGAAATGAAGCAAAGACTTCTTTAGTAATTGCCAAGCCATCAACTGCACCACCCAAAGTAATTATTTCAATAAGAGTTACTGTTCCAAGAATACACAAAACATCAGAGAAAGCGCTGTCAAATAATAAAGATAATTTTGTTACTTTGTGCAGTTCCATCTCTTTAATAATAGGAATAACTACAGCCGAAGAAACACCGGCCAAAATAGTTCCCATAAGTAAAGAAAGTACAAGACTATAACCAAGCGCAAGGCCGATAGCAATAACCATCATACAGGAAAGTGCAAAACCCAACACACTCAATGCAAGACCTCGAGGAGCCGTCTGAATAAATGAACGAATATCAGTATTTATCCCTGCTTCAAATAAAAGAAAGAGCAAAGCAAAGGTTGTAAAAAAGGGAGCAATCTGCGCAAAGGCTGTTGATGAAGTAAGTTGCAGGACAGAACCAATAACAATCCCAACAATAATGAGCCAGAGCACATCAGGAATTCGCGTCTTCTCAAAGATGCGTTCGCCAAAGAAGCCTAAAAATAGGATTACACCTATCGCCAACAAGCCCATTTCAACAATCATAGAGTAAAAGGCTAAAAGCGAGTTTATAAAAGTTAGCGTTTTTAAGAGACAAGTATAAATATCTGTAGACCTTCCCACTCTCTATGCTTGACGTACCCTATAGAATAGATGATTTCGAAGAAGAAATACTTCTCTATCCAAAAAAAGAACAATTTACTCCTATTACCACAGCACTTTTTGGTCTTGGAAATGCAGATAAATTACCTCGCAGCTTTCGCTATGATGCACTTAGTAGCTATCACCCTGACAAGACACCTATTCCTCTTTCAAAAAACTTAGAACTTCGCCTGGGAAAAGCAAAAATTATTATTCGGCCAACAACTGAGCTTACACCTTACACACAAGAGCAACTTCTTCAGTTCAAAGAGACACAGAAAAAATCTGCGCGAAAAGAATTCATAACTCTCAAACAACTTCTTGAAGATACGCAAAATATTTCCTTACGTCGAGCCGATAAAACAGAAGTTCCTTTAGTGTATTCAAAGGCTAAAAACCAAACAACATTCTTTATAGAAACTCCTGATCATTACAAACAACTTATCAATGTCCTCGATTCTGATGCTCGCAAAGATAACTTTACACAGTATCCAGACTACGAATCCCAAGTCCGTCTCGTGCAAACTCCTCAAAAAATCATGTTCCCATCAGGAGATGCTTACGTGAAAAAAGGAAGGTTCGTGCTTGTACGACCACCACTTTTTGTTCATGCAGCAACTACACACATCATCAACAAGTTGCAAGACAAATATATGTTGTATGAAGATTAGACTTTTTGTAGTGCGAGCGTAAATGATTTCCCTTTCACTTTCTCTTGACTGACTTCTTGAAACGTGACTGCCTTGACAGAACGTAATTCTTTTGCACCACAAGTTTGCATAATTTGTTCTTTATAATTAAGTACAGCTTCCGGTAAATCACCAAGCATAAGTTCCGCTACAATGCTATCTGCCTTCTCAAGACCAGCAGTTTTTCGCAAGTTTTGTAAGCGGCGAGTAACCTCACGACTAAAACCTTCTGCTTCAAGTTCAGAACTAATGTTCATATCTAGTTCAAGCTTCCCTTCATCAAACAACACAATAGTTGCGCCAGGAGGAGCAATGACTTCTACATCAAACATATCTCTTGCAAAGTCAAAGTCATCAACTGAAAAGGTTTCTTTTTCAGCACTTATTGCATCGGCAACTTGTTTTTCCTTATCCTTATCTTTGAGCAAAGTGAGCACATCAGCAGTCTTTTGACCAAAGGCTTTGCCAAGCATACGATAATTCGGTTTTACAACGTAACTTACCTGAATTTTTTCAAACTCAATAGCCTTAACATTTAATTGTTGTTTAATAAGTTCCTGCATAGACTTCACTTGTTCTTGCAAGTCTGCATCTATATCAAGAATGATTCTTGCACTCGGCCACCGAACACCGTACTTGGCTCGGTCACGTGCAGCAAGGCCAGTAGTAATTATTTTTTGAGCTAAAGTAAATGAAGCTTCACACGCAGAATCAATCAAAGCAGGATTAGCTACAGGGAAGGATTCCATATGCACACTTTCCATTTGAAACACATCAAGATTCAGTGATTTCATATTTTGATAGAATTGCTCTGCAAGATAAGGTGTGATAGGAGCAAGTAATCTAATTACTACTTCAAGACATTGTGTTAATGTCGCAAAGACAGTCTGTTTTTCATCCACGGAACCCGTGCTTGTTTTTTCACGAACCAACTGAATATAGGTACGAGAAAGATCAAGATAAAATGATTCAATAAGTGCAGGAATAGCATCAAGACGATAGGCCTCAATTTTTTCAGTTACACTTTGCAACATGCTATGGAGCTTTGAGAAAATATACTTCTCCTCATCTGCACGTGCAGGAAGGTCAAGTGTTGTAAACCCATGCGTTACTGCCAAGTCCATCGCGTATTTGTGTACATTCCACAGGACATTCAAATTTCTTTGTCGCAATTCAATATCATCAAAATTATAATTAAGATCAAGACCAGGATTCGTGCCACCAATCACATACATTCGAAAGACATCAGCACCAAATTTCTCAGTTACTTCAGCCGGCTTGATATAGTTCTTTAAGGACTTAGACATTTTACGTCCACTTGTATCATTTATGTAGCCATGCATGTAACAATTTTTGAATGCTTTTTTACCAAAAGCCACATTCGCACAAACATGCAAGAGATTGAACCAACCTCGTATTTGATCTTTCCCTTCAGTAATAAATTCAATTGGCACGTACTCAATAGGATCATCTTCATGCATACGCAAGCAATTCCAAAGAGCAGTACCTGCATCAACCCACACATCAAGCACATCAGGAATGCGTTTGTAAGTCTTTCCATCTTTGTGAATTTCAATTTTGTCAACTACGTTAATATGCAAGTCATCGACTTTTTTACCTGACAGTTCTTCCAATTCTTTTGCGCTTCCAATAACTAGAAAATCCGTTTCATCTTCAACATTTCTCCATATAGGAATAGGAGTACCCCAGAACCGTTGTTTGGAAATGCTGTTATCTCGCAAGTTTTCAAGCCAAGAATTAAATGCATTATATCCTGCTTGCGGTAACCAATTAATATCATTATTTTCTGCAATAAGTTGTTCCTTAATATCATCAACTTTAATGAACCATTGCTTTGTTGTTCTAAATATAACTGCTTCCTTACTTCGCTCTGCATGAGGATAATCATGCACATAACTATGTTGATGCACGAGACATCCCTGTTTCTCAAAGATATCAATAAAGACAGCATCATCTTTTTTCGCTTGCATACCAGTAAACTGACCTGCATCATCAAACAATCCATGTTCATTCACAGTGTTAAATGCAGGAAGACCATTACGGTAACCAACCTCAAAATCTTCAGGACCACAACCAGGAGCACAGTGAACTACACCAGAACCTGCAGACGTATCAACATACTCTTTGGAAAGAAGTACTGTATGTAATTTTTCATGTTGTTTTTTTAGTTCAACAAAACCCATATCATCTGCGAAAGGATGCGTGTACTGCATACCTTCAAGTTCACTTCCTTTGCACGCCTTGATTGTTTTGAATTCTAATTCAAGCTTACTTTGTACAGCTTCTTTAAGATCGCTTGCAATCCACCACTGTTCACTGCCTGTAGTAACAAGTTCATAATCAAGTTCTGGATTTACCATTACCGCAAGGTTAAAAGGAATAGTCCAAGGAGTTGTTGTCCAGATGAGAATGAACTCATTTTCTTTTCCAACAACAGGAAACTGTACAAAAATAGCTGTATCTTCAACACTCTTGTATTCACTTTCATGTTTCGCAACAGCAGTTGCATCTTTTGCATCCCACATCGTGGTACGTAAACCTTCATAGAGCCTATTTTTTTCAAAAGCAGTTTTAATGAAATGCCACTCGCCATCCATATACGTTTTAGACATTGTTTGATAGGCGTTCTCAAAATCCATCCAAACACCAAGATCTTTGAAGACCTCATTCATCGTCAACATATTCGTATGCGCGTACTCTTTACATTTTTCAATAAATGCACCAACGCCGTATTCATGAATTTGCTTTGCACCTTTAATGCCAAGTTCTTTTTCCGTTGCGTGTTCAATAGGAAGACCATGCATGTCATACCCAGCTCTATCCCAAACATCAAAACCTTGCATACGTTTAATTCTTAGAAGCATATCTTTCAATGCTTTATTCCATGCAGTGCCAAGATGCACATGACCAGAAGTATACGGTGGACCGTCAATAAAATAATATTTTTCTTTTCCTTGGAGTTTCGCTTTTGTTTTCGCATAAATATCTTGTTGCGCCCAGAAGGACTTGACATTTTCTTGTATTTCTATAACATCAAATTGTGTGAGTGTTTTCATTGTTTCACCGTCGTAATAACTTCTTGAACACTGAGTTCTTTCTGTTCACCAGTTTCTAAATTTTTTAGCGTGATTGTGTTTCGTTCCTTTTCGTTTTCTCCAATGACACCAACAAAAGGAATCTTTTGCTCATCTGCAACAGCAAAAACTTTACTTAGTTTTTTCCCAGTCATATCTACAGCTGTCGCGACACCTGAACGACGCAACATCATCGCTACCTGCATAGTTAATTCTTTGGTGTCCATAGAAACAAGCAGGAGTTGAGTAGGTGAAGTTACCTTATCTTTTTTCATTGCTTGCAGTACTGCAACCATCCTATCAAGACCGAATGAAAAACCAACTCCAGGATACTTTCGGTTGCTTGCTATACCTGCAGCTTTCAAATATTCATCAATGAGATTATCGTAACGGCCTCCCGCACCAATCGAAGAATCTATTCCGCCAGTAGCATCGATGACTTCAAACACCGTTCCTGTGTAATACCCTAAACCACGAGCAATCGTTGGATCAAACTCCACACTCTCTTGCGGTAAGTAAGAAAATAATTCGTAGAGTTCATCAATACCTGCACCGTCACATTGACGATTTCTAAAGTACTCAATTT
>CAZHNR010000011.1:18273-21550 GCA_964534065.1 uncultured Methanosarcinales archaeon | reverse complement strand
ATAGGCTTCAGTGTAGTCCCAATCAGGAGCGCCCCCAAGTGTTGCTGGAGTATAAATATTTCCTTCTTCATCAGTAATTGAAACCAGCGCACTTGCCACAGTAAGTGGATTAAGAACACTAGTCATACTCGCATCAGTGGGTTCAACATTTAAGGAAATAAAGTTCGTTCCTGTAACAAGATTAACACGAGCAATATCTCCAGTCACTCCTCCTGTAGGACAAGCGGTTTGACATGCAGTGTCAAGGTAACAACCGTCAGTGCCAAAGCTTTCACTGTATGGACAACCACTGGCACAAAAACCTGCAGCTGCTTGACAACCACCACCTACTAAGGCATCCGCAGTTTTTACATTAACATTCACATTTCCTGAAGCAACTTGTGCCACCGTAGTAGCGTCCGCTTCAGCATAAACGAATAATTGAGATTCTAAATCTATACTTGCATCAGTACTTGCCAGACCAGAACTTGCAAAATCACAGTTCACTCCATCTTCAAAAATAAAACGAAGCGTCTTACTTGTACCTGGTGCAACAACAACGCTATCCGTCCCTGCTACAGGAGCATTAGTTATCGAAGCAGACTCGCAGTATTCATCGGCATCTTGATTGCGTAGCATGACTGAACGCATATAGGCATTATCTCTATTCGTATTAGAAACTTGTACATCCAAGTAATAAGTGTCACTGTCAATTTCTAAAAAATTTGCACTCGTGCATACATATCCGTTATCCAAAGTACATTGTTCTGATCTGAAAGAATCAAAATTCGTATAGTACACAATACCGCCAACAACGACAAGAAGTACAAGAAAAGCCCAACCATAGGTTGTCAAATACTCAAGCGCTGCTTGACCTCGTTTACTCCACACCATACAATGTTTTTTGAGATACGTTTGTATATAAATGTACCGTCAAAGAGGGGGAAAACAAGTAATAATAAGAAAAACAATAATAATAATAATAAGAAAAAAATTACTCTACAATATTTCCAAAGCCAATAAGTCGGAATCGATTTCCTACACGGCGACTTATAGTAACTTTGTCATCAACAGCCGCACAAATAGGCAGACGTAATTTGCACGTAGCAATTCCTTTTTTAAGCTCAACAACTGCACCAACAGTCTTAGCACTATTTACATTCAAAAGAAGCATTTCATTAATACGTAACGGATCAACCTTGAAATCTTCTCCAACATTAACAATTCGTTCAAGAATAGTAGTTTTTAGTCGGAGTTCATACCAAATAGGAGGTAGTTCTCCAGGCTTGCCTACCAGGTTTCCTGTTAAATGGTCTCCTTTTACAATGGAAGGATCAAGTGAGGTTAAAAGACTCACACTTCCGCCAGGGTGAAGTTTTTCTACTTGTTCGCCACCCGTCATCATACCAGTTATCGTAGTGAATAAAGGTTTTGCAACAAGTTTATTTTGTTCTTCTACAAGTCGTCCAGGTCGAAGTTCAACGCGGTCACCTACACTAAAAGAACCTTGCACGACACTACCACCAAGAATACCACCTACAAGTTTGTAAGGTTTGGTTCCTGGTTTGTTAATATCAAAGCTTCGCGCAACATACATATGACTTTGTGCCGTCCCGTCTCGCTTTGGAGTAGGAATAATTTCTTCAATAGTTGCAAGAAGCACATCCATATTTACGCCGTGTTGCGCACTGATAGGAACAATGGGAGCTTCTTCAAAACTTGTTCCTTTGAGCAGTTGTTTAATTTCTTTATAATTTCGTAGTGCCCGTTGTTCATCGACGAGATCGATTTTATTTTGCACTACAATAACATTGCGAATACCGGAGAGTTCAAGTGCCATAAGGTGCTCTTGTGTTTGTGGTTGCGGACAAGTTTCATTAGCTGCAACGAGCAGTAATGCACCGTCCATAATAGTTGCACCTGAAAGCATTGTTGCCATAAGACTTTCGTGTCCTGGAGCATCAACAAAGCTTACTTTTCGAACAACATCAGTTTTCTTTCCAGAAACAGGATGTTTCTCTCGAGTTGTATAACAAGCTGGTTCGTCAAGACTTGCATCTTTTCGAATCGTTGTATCTGCATACCCTAAGCGAATAGTAATTCCTCGTTTAAGTTCTTCAGAATGCGTATCCGTCCACTTACCTGATAGCTGCTCAGTAAGTGTCGTTTTTCCATGATCTACATGACCAACTAAACCAATATTTACTTCCGGTTGCAGAGCAACTGTAGTTGATTTTTTAGAAGTAGTTTTTTTTGTCGCTGCTTTTTTTGCAGTGGTTTTTTTAGTTGTTTTTTTTGCTGGCATGTAACCTAGAAGAACCAAAACCACGTTTATAAACTTAGTGGGTGAGTAAAAAGAAAAACTGAACAGCAAACCAAAAACTTTATAAAGAAAATAACTATCCTTATCGTTGGACGGTCAAAGCGACTTGGTTCTACCCGAACCCATTTCGAACTCGGAAGTCAAGCAAGTCTACGTTCCTGATGGTACTGCGCTTCCGCGCGGGAACTCTGGAAAGCTGTCCACTTTTTTCTCAAATCCATGTAAAAAACACAGTATTCAATCTTTTCCAAAATAACTTTTCAGATCTTGTTTCCATCGATTCCAAGATTCATCAATTTTTGAGCCAAGCGTACCTACGGTTCCATCATCATTAACTTTCCGCCAAACAGTTGTACTATCAGAACCAAAGTATAACTCTACTCTGTTATTCTCATTCACTCGCAAGGAATCACGGTAACTCAAAAAGTGTTGTGGAAAACCATTCTCTGCACTCATATGTGCATATTTGTGTCGTTGTAATTCTTTGCTGGGTTGTTTCGTATCCCCAACATACACTCCTGCTGCAAAACTTGCTGCAAGTAATCCTATTCCTACTAATTTATTCATTGAAGTATCACCACTTCAATTTCTGTCTAGAATACCTAAAAGAAGTAACGGTTCTTTTTTCGAAAAAACTCCGAATTATTCCGCTGCAAAGTAGGTGTTTTCCGCTGCGTAATCTGCAAAGATACTATCAGCCACTGCACCTGTTTCCAGTACAGAAACAATTAAAGAACCAGTTTGTACACGTGGAAGTGACTGCGCTTCATCATATCGGAAATAAAGCTTAGCTTCTATTTTTTCCTTACCGTTCAACAGATACGCTACAGGAGGATTACAAACAAGAGTGCCTTTGTCCCCAGTAGGTATAATTGCACCCGAATACGTCTGCGTCCAAGAAGCTTGATTAGGAACACTACATTCTACACCAGTAAGATTAATAGTTTCATCGTGAAGATTGACAAAAGAGAAGGC
>CAZHNR010000011.1:0-18237 GCA_964534065.1 uncultured Methanosarcinales archaeon | reverse complement strand
GATCGCAGTTAAACTGCGTGCCAAAGGTACAACTTGAAGGAATGTTATCTTCTGCACTTCCTGCACGGAAGTAGACGAGAATTCCAAGAACAGCAATAATTGCAAGAAGAGCCCAACCATAAGTCATCATATATTCGAGTGCTGCTTGTGCTTTTCTCATTGTATTGTTACCGTCATACTTCCTTTGCCTTCTTGTATTATTAAACTTTGCCCTCGAGTATACCGAACCACTACATCAAATTTCAGTTTTTCACCTACTTCGTCAACCAATGCATTTGCTGTTGGTAAGGGAAAATATACTTCTCCCTCTTCACCTGCTTCAATCATAGTAGTATAACCAGGTAACGTAGCAGCATTATTTGTCTGCACTGAAAGACTAGGATCTCGCGTTTCATTTAACGTGACATTATGTAAAGTAATATCGCCCGCTATACTATTAGTAATAAGCAAATATATTCCCGGGTTCGTACCAGATGCTTGCACTGAAGCAATAGGGCATTCGATTTTCGCATCAAGAATACAAAATTCCGGAGCGAAAGTAGAAATATTAAAGACACCAAAATAACTCAGTGCACCAATCATAACAAGAATAACAAAGAATGCCCAACCATACGTGGTAAGAAATTCCAGTGCAGCTTGAGCTCGTTTCATTTTACAACAAAATCAGTAAGAAAAAAAAAGAAAAAGGTCAAAGACCTAATTAACAACTGTAGTTAAAGAACCAGTTGCAACTTGCTGAATACTACTCGTACCAACAGTGTAGAAGAGCTGTAGATCGAAAGAGAGTTTTTCACCTTCTTCACTATCTAAATTGCTTTCTACCCAAGCAGGAGCACCAGTACCATCAAACACGAAGTTGACATCTAATTCTTGACCATCAGGAATAGTCACAGGACCAATTGAAGTCCAACCAGGAGCACTAGCACCAGTTGCGTTAATTAAACCAGGATTTCTTCGTTCTGCTAAAACTACACGATTTACAATAATATCTTCATTCAAATTGTTTTGAATTCGCATTTGCATCCCTGCATTAATAGCAGCGGGAAAGTTGTTGTTACCTACATCAACGAAGACAGTAGGACATTCAACCTTACCATCTAACTTACACGTTTCTGGAACGAAACGACTTGTATCGAAGACACCGAAGTATCCTAATGCACCAATCATAACAAGAATAACAAGGAAAGCCCAACCATACGTGGTAAGGAACTCCAATGCCGCTTGTCCTTTTCTAAAATTTTTCATCATCATTAACACCTCAATTGCACACACCAGTATGCAAAAATGTATACTATTGGTGTAGATTGGGAACTATGAGTATATAAATGTTTCGCGAAAATACAATAAATAGTAAAAAATATGTAAAAAAATCAATTCACAACAGCAGTCAATGAACCTTTAGAAACCTGTTGAATGTTACTATTTCCTCTCGTATAATATACTTCTATATCAAACACGACTTTTCTTCCAGCCAAAGGATTAAGATTACCTATACCTATAACTCCAACATCATCTAAATCAAAATAAAGATCCGCTTGTTGACCTGCTTTGATAAAACCATCACGCTCAGTTTGCTCAAGGCCGACATTCTCTATAAAATACGTGTCAGGATTGCGCCGCTCATATAAACTAAGAGTAGTAATATTTATGTCTTCATTCATATTATTGGTTAGAACCACTCCCATAATCCGATTGCCAGGGAGAACAATTTCATCTACAATACCAATAGTTGCTCCAGAACATTCAAGTTTCCCATCAAGTTTACACGTCTCAGGAATAAAACGACTCACGTCAAAAATACCAAAGTATCCAAGAGCACCAATCATAACAAGAATAACAAGAAAAGCCCAACCATACGTAGTCAAAAATTCTAATGCGGCTTGCGCTCGTCGTTGCATACACCACAACTCAATAACGAGACTTATATAGTTTTCTCATATGAATCTTTAAATACTATAAAAGAATCCATCTGTATATGACGCCTGAACAACGTAAAGAGCTCAAAAAGCAAGCACAGTCAATGAATACAGTGGTAAGTATCGGGAAAAATGGCATTACAGAAAATACTCTTACACAAATTGCTACCTATATGAAAGTGCATAAACTTGCAAAAGTAAAACTTCTTCGTACCTTCCTTGACGAATCAGGCGAGAATAAAAAAGATGTTGCTACAAAACTCGCAGAAGAACTCAATGCAGAATTAGTACAACTTATCGGCCTTACCGTAGTTCTTTACAAAAGATAACTATTCTTCTTACATACGCAGAAATCATTAAAAAAATAAAAAAATACGCCGAAGCGTAAAATTACAGTTTCTTTAAAGAAGCTGTAGGAGTAAACTTAAGTGCTTTTCGAGCAGGAATTTTAATTGCTTCTCCAGTTGCTGGATTAATTCCTTTTCGTGCTTTTCGTTTAACAGGTTGGAATGTTCCTAGTCCTACAAGTTGTACTTTTTCTTTCTTAACAGTTTTACCAATGGTTGCGACCATTTCAGAAATAATTTCATTTACTTGAGATTTTGGATATCCTGTACTTTGTGCTACTGCTTCTACTAATTCGCCTTTATTCATAGTGTTATTCACCCTTATGTTTTTCCTCTAAAGAGGATACTCTACCTCATTCTTTACCATTTATAAAGATTTCTTTTCTAGAGAATGAAAAAACCTTGATATAGGTTGCAATTAGCGTTTTTTAAGCAGAACAGAGGTATTTTTTTCATCAAGAAGCAAAGTATCGCCGATAAGAATATTGTGTTTTTTAACATATCCTGCAGGTACTTCTACAAATTCAATAAAGGAATGTTGAGGAGCATAGTGCGACCATGGTCGAAGATGTTCTGTCACTTCAATAATTTTGCGTTCACTATCAAGAAAAATAATATCAATAGGAAAAAATACAAACCACATTGTAATTCTATGTTTTGCTTTCCACTTCATATGAAACCAATACAAAAAACCATCAGATTTCTTTCTAAACATTAAACCAAATCCTTGCTCAGTAACACTGCGAAGTATGCGCAAAGTTCCAGGAAGTTTCATAGTAAAGGAATATCTCCAGCAATAGAATCAACAGCGTCTTCTTCGTCAGGACCAATTGCACCGCAGGTCACAGTCCCAGGCGCAACCACTGTTTTGCCCGCATCTGTAATAACAGAAGTTACAAGGCCTTTATCTTTTGCTTGTTGAATAAACTTGTACAGTTCTTTTTCGTCAGCAACTTTAACTGCTATTTTTTTCATACCTTGCGCGTTCCAAAACCGAACTGCATCCCGATCTCCGTTTGCAGATAACTGTTTTAAAGTAGCCGTTACTGAGGCATGCGCAGCTTGTGCCGCGAGTTTCCCTTTTGGTAATTTCAAATCTTGTCGTATAAGAATTACTTGTTTATACTCAGTCATTTACTTCACCTTGTGCAACTCAATGAGTACATTGATAACACTCAACACACTAAATCCCATAATAATAAGATTTTCAGTAGCGTAGCAAAGTCCGGTATTAATTGTTGGTCGACCTTGTATCGTATTGTAAAATGCAAGAATAAAGATAATAAAAAACACGAGATTGAGCGTGAGAAGACCAAGAATTAACTTCTTTCGATAGACTGCTAACATAAAAGACCTAAACCTTCAGTCCTTTAAATATCTTCTTATTGCAAGGCTTCAAGGTTGATTTCAAAGGCTGCTACTGGTGACTGCAATCCAAAATTTAAGAGTACTTGCGGATGCAATTCTCCAATCACACCAATAGCTTTTTCTCCGTACATCACTGTACCTACCCGACCAGCAAGGAAGCTTGGATGAGAACCTTTTTTTATCGTCACCTGCACTCCCCGCGTACTCAGAACTGCATCAAGTACCTGCTTGATTTGTGTAAATGTGACAACTTTATCAGTTATTAAAGCACATACATGCATTTCATTACGTGAACGTACATCTTTACTTGCATCAGGAATAACGACGAAGTCTCCTTCAAATATTTTTTGCGGTAAAGGACGATTCCTATTTGTTGCTAAGAGTTGCAACTGTTGTGGAAGAAGACTAATGCGCAGGAGCGATTGGTTCTCAGCGCCGTTAATTACAGGAACAAAAGATACCTTGTTTTCATCAAGCAACATGTTGTCAAGATGCTCTTCTTTCCCTGTCAAAGCAAATGTATAAGTTTCAAGAAATCCTAGACCAACAAGAATCTCAGAGAGTTCTTCTCGTAGTGCACTAAGTGGAAGTACCGATCCAATACTCGCGACGTTAGGTAATCGAGGAGTAATGTTGTCATACCCAAAAGACCTTGCAACATCATCAACAATATCTCGTTCATGCCAAATATCATAGCGAAACACAGGACTTGTTACTTCCCATTCCTGAGGAGATTTTTCAAGTACTTTATGCATCATGCGTTCTAGGTGTTGCAAAATAACTGCAGGAGGCACATCAATTCCTAGAACTTTTTTAACTTGCGACGGATTAAATTGTATACTTGAGGGACTAAGGTTTGGAGTATAATGCGAATGCAATAAACCAGTAAGGTCATCACGCTCACCAGTGTACTCAACACGCACTGCGTACAAAGTTCCACCCATATCTGCAAATGCAGTAGTCAAATGAACAAGTAGTTGCTCCAACAAAGCTACTTCATGCCCGCTACATTCAATAAAAATCTCTGTTGTTTGTGGAGTCACGCGGCCCGTGGTTTCTGAATTAATAATAGGAGGTACTGAAAGAACAAGACCTGCAGCGTCAACAAAATACGGATATTCTTTTGCATCCGCAAGTAAGTGCGCGTATTGTTTTCCTGTTGGATGATTTGCAAGTAATTCTCTTGCAGTCATTTTCTCAGTTGCTTCTAAAGGAATAAAAGAAATTTCATCTGGCGCGTCAGCTGTATATTGTATTGGCCAAGTAATTTTTTCAAGCGGATACAAACCAATTGCTCCTCGTTGTCGTTTTCTTCCAAGTGTTGCATGCAGTTTTTCTTGGAGTGCAATAATAGTTTTTACGCGTTCGTCATTGAGTTGCAAATTCTTTACCACAACACAAACCGTATGAGGTCTTATTTCTTTTACCTTATCTGCAATGT
The DNA here is from genome assembly GCA_964534065.1 of uncultured Methanosarcinales archaeon. Lineage (GTDB taxonomy): Archaea > Nanobdellota > Nanobdellia > Woesearchaeales > SKGA01 > SKGA01. The sequence goes on along the minus strand of CAZHNR010000011.1, from coordinate 13,165 downwards.
GCACAACAAATTCTTCATCATGTTGTGCTCGGTAACTTGGAAAATCTGAAGCGAGACCAAGAAAATGTTTGATAGCTCTCGCAAGTCCTTGTGTGGACAGAAGATCTAATCTGTCAGGAGTTATTTCAACCACTAACTCATTCTCATCGTAACTGTCAAGCTCCATGCCTAAAGAGAATAATGCCTGATGTAATTCTTGTTCACTCAGTTCTTGTCCAAGTGCATCAAAAAAGTCTCGTGTTGGAAGTGTAGCCATAACCATGTTTCAATTCTCCAAATTCGCTTGCGGCGTAATGTGCTTTGCAATCCAATGCAAATCTACTTGCGGACCAACAAGGTCACGCAGGTTTGTTTTGTGATTCAGTAGACTTGCTACTCGACTTGCTCCCATACCCCATGCAATCACAGTTTTATCCATGTTGAAAGGGTAAAGACTTTCTGGTCGAAAGATACCTGAATTAATGAGCGCATACCATTTTCCTTTGAGCTCATCATAATAATGTGCTTCAAGACTTGGTTCTGTGTAAGGATTGTAGGTTGGTTTAAATCGTATCTTGTGAATCCCAAGACGCGCATAAAATTCTTTGATAAAACCCATAAGATCAGCTAGCGTCAAATCATCCCCAATGACAAATCCTTCTGCTTGAAGAAATTCTGCCAAATGTGTTGCATCAACTGCTTCGTTACGAAAAACATTTGCAATATAGAAATATTTACCATTTGCTTGCACTCCTTGACCAAAAAACCTGAAGGTTGCTGCAGTACTATGTGTACGCAAAATAAGTTGGGATGCAATTGCTTTATTCCAAGGACTACCATGACCTCGTGAACCACTATCGCCACCATGTTCGTGCACTTCTTGCACTCGGGCAAGCAAATGTTCAGGCAAGTCGCCGCTTTGACCTACATAAAACGTATCTTGTTCATCTCGTGCCGGGTGATCCTGCGGAATCCACATTGCATCCATGCACCAAAATGCTGTTTCAACCCAAGGACCGCTCATTTCTTGAAAGCCCATTGCTAAGTAGACATCGCGCAAAAGATTTGCTGCTTCGCGGTACGGGTGTCGTCTTCCTCCTGAAATTTCTGGAACGCCACTTTCTACGTCATACGTTCGGAAAGTTTTTTCTTTCCAAGAACCATCTTTGAGCATCGTATCAGTAAGTTGCTCTTCCACAGAAGAAAAATCAATATCTGCAGCGAGTAAAGCTTTTCCTTGTTCAGTCAAAGAGAACGTAACAATTTTTTTCTGTTTAAGTTCAGTAAAAAGACTACTTGCTGACTGAGAAATATTTTCTTCAATACGAGAAAGAACCTCAGCACTCAGCTCTTCTTTTTTACAAGGAAAATCATGAGTTTCAAGAATTTTTGGGAGTGGAAATGAAGTAGTAAATTGTGCAAAAGATTCACCAGGGAGAACAGTTTTATCTTCTCCCATAGTAATAAAATTATTTTTCTTCAAATAACCTACAGCAGCACCAATTTCTTTCCCACCTAAAGAAAATAGTTTTGTAAGAGCCACTCCATCAGGCGACTGAGCAACAAGATCCATAATTTTTTTCTCAGCAAAACCTTCCTGTTTCGCTTTGTTTCCTCGTTCATTCAAGTCAATACGCACAGGAGCTAACACTACTTTAGTTTCAATAATGTCATGATTCTCAAGCCACATAAGTCCTCTTTTTACTTCGGCATCAGGAAATTCAGATTGACTCACGAGTTCTTCATCGGTTGTTGATGATTCTAAGAAAGGAAGAAGCTTACGTTCAGTCGGCGATAACGCCTGTGCAAGTACTGCAAGAGGATCCATAACCTTCTGTGATGTTATTTCATTTATAAAATTGTTGTATCTCTCAAACAACGCAGGCCTTAGAAATTACGAAATCAAAAACAAAACACATATAAACAAAATTTGCTCAATTTTATCTATGAAATATGTTGGTGTGTGTATCGTAAGTCTCTTTCTTTTACTTGCTCTCGTTCCTATGGGATCTGCGGTAAGTGAAGTTCAAATAACAAATGGCTGGTTTAGCTATGCAGATAGTATTAGCGCAGGAGGAAATACCTATTCCATCCAAGGAGCAAATACTGCATTTGGTAGTGAAGGACAAACTTTTGTAGTTATTAAGAAAAACGACCTTACAGGAGTTCATGTGAACCTTGAAGATTGCAAGACCACTGACGATTACAAATACTGTTTTGAAGAAATAGATTTTGAGGGAGAACAAATAGATATTGATGCAGAAGGTAGATTACAACCAGCTCTCCGAATAACAATTACTGAATTTAGATATGGAACAAGCGCAAAAGCCTACCGTACTTTTGAAGAGACCAGATTATTCTGGGGTCAAGAAACTGAAGTTACTGTTTCGGTTGAGAACACAGGAGACGGCGCTATAGAAGGACAAATTATTGAAAAAGTTCCTGAAGGATACACTATCTTGAACGCAGATAGTACGTTTACACAGTTTGGAGATAATTCTCTTCGAGCTAATTTTGTCCTCTTCCCAGAAGGAATTTGGGAAAAAACATATACCGTTCGTGCAGATACCTATGAATCAGCACCGTATCAAACTGTCGTAAATTATGCATCTACAGAAGATGAAAACGAAGAAAAAGTCACCTATAGTAATCAAGTCACCTTAAGTGTTATCACACCTTATGAAGTCAGCGATGTACTTTCCAGATCAGTGTTAGATATTAAAGAACGACAAGAATTCACAGTCACTATAACAAATACAGATAACGATGATATTCTCTTAAAAGAACTCATTATTACAGCACCTGAAAATCTTGATGCAGTCTCTGTGCAAAATCTCCAGAACCTTGGAAACAATAAATATGGAATATCACCAATGACTTTGATACCTGAAGAAAGCATAACCTTTGAATACAGCGGCCGAGCTCCTTTCGCAGGAACATACGCATTAGCTTATGAAGGAATTATTGAAAAGCAAGGAAATGAATATGAATTTGGTGAAGAAAAAACATTTACTGTTTCAACGGACGGCATATACTGTGAAATAGAAAGTCCTGACGATAGCTTTTCTGCACTCACTCCTTTTGAAGTGAGCGTGCGAATTGGTAATAACGATAACGAAGCATTTCAAGCTATCTCTGGAAACACAAGCACAGGACAAGAAATTACTGTAGAAAGTATAACGACAGGCTCAGAGTTAGAATACTTTAATGAAGTTATTACTCCTCCCTTCAGTCTTGAGCAAACAAGCTACACCTATAATTTTTCAGGAACATATGTTTCAAATGTAGGTCAAGTATTTGATATCTTCTGTGAACAAGTCTTTAGTATCCAACCTGCTTCTCAGTTATTTACCATGGAAGGTATCTCAACTACTGAAACAACAGCAAGAAACGATACCGTCACCTTCACCGTGCAATTCACAGACATCCAAACGGATTTGAGTCAAGTCATTCTTGCTGTCAAAGATCAAGAGCGAGCAATAAGTTTACAATCAGGAACAGCACATGAAGAAATCTTTACCATACCTGTTCCTGAGTATTATGACGAAGAAACATTTGTTGTTGACATCCTTGCCACATCTAATAATTATGAAGAAACTACAAGCGTTAGTTATACAGTTACCAACCCTTATGATTTTGAAGCTGATTTCGAGGCCCAATTTGGTGAAGATGAAGAAGTGGAAGAAGAAAGTGAAGAGCCTTCAGTAGTGGTACGTAAGAAGGGAGACGATGCAGAAAAATCTTTCATTGATCAAGTACTTGATTTAATTAGAAGTATTTTCAACTAAAGCAAAATTATTCCTGTGATAACAAGCAGAAAACCGACTCCAATTGCACACACAGCGATAATTTCATAGGTATCAATTTGTTTAAAGAACGCAATCAGCCAAGCTTTTGCTTGTTCATAGAATTGCACAACTTGTTTTTGAAACTCCTGCCATTGTTGTTTCAAATTATCAGTATTAATATTGACAGATTTCGCCATACCTTCATTCTAAAAAAAGAAGTATTTAAACTTTTAGTATAGCTAAGAAAATAAATAGAAGTAACTCATAACTTTTCAAAACAACACGCTGCAGTGCAGACACATACTTGAAAACTATTCTTACACACGACCGCTACAGAAAAACCAAAAAGAATTATTCAGATTTCTTTCGCAGTTTCGCTACGAAAAATCCTTCTGAATCATTATCTTGAGGATAAATACGAATACACTTAGAAATGTCTTCATGTAAAGTCTTTCCTTCCCAAGAAGTTATAGCGTCACTTCGTTGCATATCTAATGGTAAACTAAGAAGTTCTGCTTCTGGATGTTTCTCAAGAAATTCAGAAACCATAACTTCGTTCTCTGCAGGCTCTTGTGTGCAGGTACTATATACGAGTTCACCACCTGGCTTGAGCATGGACCAAGAATGTTCAAGAATTCCTCGTTGGGTTTGTACGAGTCGCCTGATAAGCCCTGCACTGTACATTTGCATGACTTTGAAACTTCGACGAATAGTTCCTGTTCCACTACACGGAGCATCTACAAGAATTTTGTCAAAATACGGTTCTCCCCAAGGATTTCTTGGTCGAGTGCTTTTCTTGCTTTGTTGAAAAGCATTCATGGTAACGAGTGCATTTGTTACACCCATACGTTGCAAGTTCAAGGTAAGTGGACGAAGTCTATTAACAGCTACGTCATTGGCAATGAGAAGGCCTTTATTTTGCATGTACTGTGCGAGTTGTGTAGTTTTTGAGCCTGGGGCTGCACAGAGATCAAGTACTTTCAGGTCATCTTCAGGCTCTTGGACACTTCCATCAGGGTTTGTGAACAGAGCAACTGGAGGAAGCATACTTGCAGCTTCTTGCACATAAAAATATCCCATAGCATGTTCTATAAGATTTCCAATATCAAAACGATGTTGCGTCTTATGACCTTGTACATAAAATCCTTCTTTACACCAAGGAACTGACTGCAAGACCCATCCTTGGTCTTCTAACCGTTTCACAAGTTCAGGAACAGAAATTTTAAGCGTGTTTACCCGCAAACATTTTCGTAAGTACATGAAAGAATATTTCATGAATTCATCGTATTGAGGTCCAAGCAAGTGTTTATAGGTTTCTTCAAAAAGCGGTTTAATCTCTACTTTATCAGCTGACAGAATTCTTCCTTGGTCGTATAAGGTCATAGTAGTGAGAAAAGTGCAGTTTATTTATAAAGACTTAGTATATGATGGCAAAAACCACGCTATCTACCTGTGAGAAGCGAATCTTACCAGGATCAGGAGCTGCATTGTTATCTCCCTGCACCGTATAGTATGTGCCTTCTTTGTCCGTTCCTACGTACACTACGCGGTGAATAACAGGTACCGTCTCTCCTGCACGGCGATAGGTGATAATATCCCCTTCAGTAATTTCTAAAGGCGACTTTGGAACAAATTGTAATGCATGTGCTCCTGCATCAAAAAAAGGAACCATACTATCAGTATCCTTAAAAGAAGCCCATTTAGCGTCTTCTACGTCCAACACTACTTTATCTTGATACACTTGTATTTGATACCCTGCAATGTGATTTCCTGGTGCATAACGCACAGGATCTGCACCCTCAGAAACTACAAGAGGTAGCACAAGCAATGTTGTTGCAAGGAGTAAAAGGACAAAAACAAAATAATAGTAGGAAAATCGATGTTTAAACATGAAAAAGATAAAAGAACAGGCATTTATAAGGCTTTCTTTTTGTTGTTACTAATAAGTGATACTAATAAAGAATCTTTATGGACAGAATAAATGCGATAAGCAACTCCCTCGAAACCTAAGACCATAACTTTTATAAATGAAAACATGCTAAAGTTAAAAAAAGGGGAAGAGTAATGAAGAGTTATTTAATTCTTGTAAGACACGGCGAAAGTCGTTGGAACCTTGCAAATAAGTTTACAGGATGGGTAGATGTACCTCTATCGCCACGTGGCGTTGACGAAGCAATGCGAACAGCCAAAGAGCTGCGAGATTTTGAAATGGATGTAGCATTTACATCAAAACTCAAGCGAGCACAGGAAACGCTCAATATTATTCTTGCAGAGCAGCGATATACTGGCGTCTATCTGCATGCCAGAGACTGGAAAAATACGTGGTTTCTCAGATACAACAACAAAGAATTCGAAGAGGATGAAATTCCCGTTCATAGTTCTGCAAAACTCAATGAAAGATATTACGGAAAATTACAAGGTATCAACAAAGAAGACGCTAAGCGTCATTGGGGAAAAGATCAAGTCCATCTTTGGCGAAGAAGTTATAGCATCGCTCCACCTGGCGGTGAAAGCCTCAAACAAGTAGTCAAACGGGCAGTGCCGTATTTTAAATCTACCATTATGAAGCACGTCAAAGCACATCAAAATGTCTTAGTTGCAGCACATGGAAATAGTCTCCGTGCAATTATCAAGTATATTGAAGGTATAACAGATGAAGACATCCCACACTTAGAACTCGCAACAGGAAAACCTATTATTTATGAATACGAAAATGGCGTATTAACTCCACTTGACGAACTTCCTGATTTTAATCGACCAATGAAATGGCGCGAAGGAACAGAACCAGCAAAAAGGAAAGTAGCTAAAAAGTCTGCGAAGCGTAAATCTACGAATGTCAAAAGTAGTACAAGAAAGTCTACAAAGAAAAAGACTGCTAAAAAGAAGGCTCCTGCGCGAAAAACAGCAGCAAAGAAAAAAGTAGCTAAGAAAAAAACTACGAGAAAGGTAGCTAAGAAAACTTCAAAACGTAAAACTACTAAATCCACTCGTAAAACAAAAGCAAAAACTAAAACAAGTACGAGAAAGCCTAGTAAGAAAGCAAGTACAAGAAAAACTTCAAAGAAAGGAGCTAAAAAATCTACAAAGAAAAAAGCTCCTGCTCGAAAGAAAACTGCGAAGAAAAAATCTAGTACCGCAAAGAAGGCTCCTAAACGTAAAGTTGCTAAAAAAGCAAAAAAGTCTAGTAGAAAAACAAGTACCAAAAAATCTACAAAGAAAAAAACTTCACGTCGCTAGAGCACAATAAGCAAAATTCCAAGGAGCATACAAGTAATGCTTCCTATTTTTTTTAACATATGTTTCTCATGAAAAAGTACACCACTAAATATCGCACTAAATAAAGTTGATAATCTTCTTAGTGGCACAACAAGACTAACAAGCGTTGCAGGTATGGCAATGGCAAGAAGCACAAACATTGTTGCAAAGGTATTGAGCACTGAGAAAATTATTGTTTTTGGATGTGAGCCAAGCAAACGAACCGACTGTATAACCGTTGCAGGTTTTTTCCAAAGTGTATAAAATACTAAAACTACAAGCGCAGTAAAAAAAAGATTTGTTTCCCACGTGAGCGTACGTAAAATAACTTTGTCAAAGACAGCGACAAACGATATCATAATAAGCATAATAAGTACACTCAAAAAGAAAGGTCCGTCTTTTTTCTCAATAGACCAGAAATGCGCTTTGTGTGCTTTATCTTCATCATGATGACGAATAACTACTTCCAAATAATAGGTTGCCAGAATAAGAATAAGTACTCCTCCAAGTTGAATCCAACTTGCACTTTCACCCAAGATAAAAAAAGAAAGGAGCAAGAGAAAAAAAGGACTCAAATTCATAAGCGGAGCAACTATACTTACTTCGTGGCGCTCAAGTAAACGGAAATAGACATAGGCAAAAATAGCCATAGTGAGTCCTTTCAATAATAAAAGCATCCAATTATCCAGTATTGCTGTAAAGTCGACTCGAAACGCAAGAAATAAAGTAAAAATCAAATACACAAAAAATTCTTGAATCATAGCGTGCGTACTTGTAAACTCGTGATGCTGAAAAAGTGTTTTGGCAACAATATCCTTCATACTATACAGTAATGCAGAAATTAGTACAAACACAACCCATAACACCATACTCTCATTTGACATGGCGCCTTTTTAAAGGTTTTTAAAAGACTATACTCATACGGACAATACAATGTTTAAGCAGTTCTCTAAGGACAACTTGTTCACCTTCACTTAAACCCTTAGAAAGCTCCCTAACTTTTATTGTAAAAAATTTGTCCGATTTCTTTACCCAAATTTGTGTCTTGTCACCTTTAAAGTCATGAAAAAAACTAACACCATCTTTTCTTCCTTCAAGAACATTAATCATTTCACCAAGTTCCATATCTGAGAATTTCACTGGTTTCCAATTCCAATTCCCAGAACCCTCCTCACTGTTTGCAGTCTTCTGCTTAGGAGTACCAAATTCAAAGTAACATTCCATCTTATAGTTCAAAGTAACCTTCAAACAATTATCCTTGCCAAAAAAAGCTTTTTGTAAATGGTTTTTTACGACTACCATACAACTAAAAGAATAAAAGAAATTTATATAGTTCAGGTCAGCATGTCCAGTGTAAATACTAGCGAGAAATATGATGAGGTAGCTTAGATTTTGTAGAGGAAGTTTCTTCCCAAATACAATTAAAATCAAGTTTATTCGCTAAAGGATAATAATAACTTAATGCTTGACGTAAACAAAATAAAGAAAACAAACCTAATTTATTTGAGAACGAAGGTATATTCTTAAATCGTTCAAGATAATTATCCCTATAATGAACAGAAAAACTAGATTCCGTAAAAATCTGAGGATAATCTTTTTTTAATTTATGCGTTCCTGAAATATGTCTTTTAGTAGCAACGAACCAATCCTGAAAAGTAGAGATTTGCATAGAGGTAGCATATGCATCAACTATGTTTTTTTTATAATCTGAGGCAAGTAAACCTAAAAATTGATCTTCATTAATAATATCATCCGGGATAAGTTGAACATTTTTTTTAACTGCAAGTGATTTGAGTGAAGGTAGATGCGCTAAGTATAAAGAACCACATAGCAAAGGTACAGCAATAGAACTACCTGAAATATTTTCTGTAAAGTATCTAGAGAAAAAAGTAGTTGAATCATTACTGTAATATGCTTTAGCACCACCAACAATAGCCAAACGATTATCAGAATTCAATTTATTTAGTAAATGACGAGCAGCATCTTGGTTAATTACCACATCCCCATCAGTGAACAACATATACGCATCATTAGAATTTGCCACTATCTCATTCCAAGCCTTTGCTTTCCCAGGTTCAGAAGTAAGCACATTGATAGAGGTCTCAACTTTAGCCATATCACTCACTAATTGATACGTCTTATCAGAAGAACCATTTACGCAAACATGAATCGCTCGTGGAGAAATTGATTGATCAAGAAGACTTTCTATACATTGAACGATATTATTTTCTTCGTTCCGTACAGGAAGTCCGACGGAATAAGGCGTTTGCATAAAAGAACAAAGTGAAAATGAATTTAAAATAGTTTCTATTGACCTAAAACGTAGAAATATAGTGCTCAATATAAGGAGCTATCTTTTCAACTGCATCCCTTGCAAAGTAACTAGGAATAGCAAAATGATAGGCAGCAGAAGTAAGAGCATACGTTACAATTTTTTTTGAATGCACAGAAGAATCCTTAATTCCCTCATATGGCTTCTGAGAAACACGATTTAAACCTGTAAAATAACCTCGAAAAGGAATAAGATCAGAAAGTTCAAACCAATTTACTTTATGTTCTTCTTTAGACATAAAAGAACAAAGTGAAAATGAATTTAAAATAGTTTCTATACATTCTAAGAAACTGTCTGGCGGTGCAAAACATGTCCAGTGGTGCTTCGGCGAGAAGCGAAGAAAAGAGAAGAGTATAAAAATAAGTTTCACCACTACATCTATATGGCAAAAATATATCTCTTCGGACTCCTTGTTGTATTAGCCCTAACACTTGCCGCTTGTCAAGCGGCAACTATCACTTCTTTTGAAGAATGCGTAGAAGCAGGAAACCCCATTATGGAGAGTTATCCAAGGCAATGCCAAGCCAATGGACAAACATTTGTAGAAGACATCCCTGCGCAGGAAGCAACATTTACTCAGTGTGAAACTCAACCTGAAGTATGTACACTTGACTACAATCCTGTATGCGCTCTTGTCGATAACGGAGTACGATGTATTACTGAGCCTTGTCCAAGTACCGACGCAGTAACATTTCCTAACGGTTGCAATGCTTGTGCCAATACGGCTCTCGGTCATTACCCTGGAACTTGTGAAGAACAATTATTTGTCATCTGTGAACCAACCATAACTGGCTTCAGTGCTGAAGATTTCGCAGAACAAAACAACGGCGTTTGTGTCGATACCTGTCCAGGAAATTATGATGCTTACGTCACTCAAATCGGTGTGCAAGTATGTATCGCTCATTACGGCGAAGAAGAAATAAATGAGTGGCCAGTCTGTGAAGCTTCAAGTGACACCTGTTCTTGCGTGAGAGCAACAGAAACAACTGACGGACAACAAATAGAAAATGCCCAGTTCCGTTGCGTTCCTGAACAGTACGGCGAGCGACTGTTGTTCCGTTCTGGAATGGAAAGGCTTGATGAGACAGGTCAGCCAGCAACGCTTATTGCCTAAGGCCTAGAAATTTTTGAGCACTACACTGAGAAAAAATTCCAGTTGTAGCTCAATATTTTTTTTATATTACACAACATCTAAATAATCACTGAATGCTTGAAAAAGTTCAAAAATAAATATAATTAACCAGTATAGTAATCTCTTCAACACACAGTTTGATGTGTAATTGCATGGATGTAAGACTTCTTAATTAACTCTTTGAGAATTTTCATATCGATATCAGCTAAACGTTTCACATATAAACATGATTTCCCTGTTTTGTGCGGGCCGAGCTTTGCAAGTAATTCTGCCTTCCCTTCAAAACTACCTAAGACATATAAGGACAGATTTGCTTTTCTTGGTGAAAATCCTGTAGCCATCCAATCTCCTTCTCGACCACTTGCATAGACATAACGAATATTTCCAAAACCTATGATGCTTGAACCCCACATTTTTGCAGGCTGATTTGTACAAATTTCAAAAAGTTTGAGAAGCAGTAGCGTATCGTTTCTTTTTTGATCATTAGAAATAGCTTTAATAAAAGTCTTTACAGATACATCACTTACTTTAGTTTTAAGTTCAGCCATATATCATTTAAGAGAACAAAGTATTATTAATCTTTTGCAAAAATATTAAAAACTTCAAAAACTAAGAGAAACTATGAGAAAATTACTTATGTGGCAACTACTAGCAATGTTCCTACTGGCAGTAGCATTCTTTATCTTTGACAGCACACTCAGACTAGGAGAATTGCAACATGCAGTGTACGCTCTTTGGACTGCATATGCCGCAGTAGCATTTTTTGTTATCAACGAGGCAATTGCACTTATACAAAAATTAAGAAATAAATCTGCAAAAAAATATGCGCTCTCAGGATTTATCGTAGGACTCTTTGGCATAGGATTAGCTGCACTCGCGTATCTATTTTAAAAGAAATAATTTATAGACAAGCCAAGAACATATAAACACAAGTAGAATTACGTACTATATGCTTGCAAAAATCATAGAATCATACAACTACGCAAATACCTTCTGCACAGTAATGCACAACTTTGAAAAAAACAAGGTTTTCTATAACCAAGCAATCGAACAAAAAGAGTTTTCTGAATTAGAATCTTGGACGAATACAGCCAGAGAAGAATTTAACGCCGCACTTATCACAGGAAGTCTTGCATATTTTATCACGCATCCTAAAAAAATGATTACTGCACAAAAATACTATAGTTCTACATTTGGCAAACCCTGCCAAGTCAAATAGTTATCATAAAACAATTTCTTTTCATGCCTAAAAAATTTTTATAAAGTCTCAAACAGTTACTTTTAATGGTAAATTTATAAATAAGTTTGTATTTTTAAGATATATGACATTCCTAAAAAAAGCAAAAACTATTCAAAAAATCCTAGAAGCAGATTCTACTTTGTGCGTCGAAAACTGGAACCCAACCCGAAAAGTAGGAGTAAACTCAGTAGAGGATACCTATAAATTGGGCGTATTCCCAATTGAAAGAGAAGAACTTTTACAATTACCATTAGAAGAAAGAGTGAAAAAAGCCAATAGAGGAAAGCAGCTAGGAATTATAGAAGAAGAAAAACGATTAAACAAAGGAGTCGACTATATTCATCAACAACTAGAAAAAACAGGAATTGAAATGCAAGTACAGAAGGCACAATTTGTAAGAGATGAAATGTACCATCCAAAGATAACATTTACTGAAGAAAATAAGACGTATACACCTATCACCTTCAAGGACATTGAAGGTAAAACTATAACTAAACAGCTAGAGCACAAGTATACAGCAACCTTTGAAATTACTAGTTATTTACATTTGAAATAATAAACATCAAAGGACACTATGTGTTTCACAAGTCCTTCTAAATAATTCACTTAACTCTGCTTTCAGATCAGAGGGAACTGCAACAAAATTTGCAGAAGCAATAGCATATGCATGTACTTCATCAAGAAGTACTTTTTCATGATATCCATCCTTATTCTTTAACTCGTCAATGAATGTAGAAACATCATATTTCTTAATAATACGAAGAACTTCTTCACGGTACGTTGGATCAATTGTAAATAATGCATGAGCAACTTCATGACGAAGAGTTCCTTTTCTACCGCCTTCATAAACTCCAATAATATAATACGGATGTTTTTTATCTTTAAAATATTCAAGAAAATCCTGTTCTTCCTCACTAAGTAACTGAAACTTCCCCTCATAAAAAGGCACTAGTACTGAAGAAGGAACGTTAAACCCGGACCAATCTGAATAATAACTAAATGATCCTTTTCTAAAGAAAATATCTTTCCCCGAAACTCAGGAGATTCATAATGTTCTTGGAAACGTAAGAAAGTCTTTGCTAAATATTCTTGTGTAGGAAAAGATAAGAGAAAGATTTGGGGATGAATAGAATGTACTCTAAATTGCATAGTAAAAAATATTTGGAGAAGTATTTAATTATTTCTCAATAACTACTCTTTTCCAAAGTCCAAACTGAGGTTTTCCTTGATTACGAATCACAAGAAAACTATCATTAAGAATTTTACCTTCAGGAAGAAGCTCCTTCCAACCTTCTGGCTTTCCATCTTTCCAATCCGTAATAATGCCATAGAAATAAACAGCGAAGTGTTTTCTCGTTTCTTTCTCTTCACTCCAGTCAGCATCCGCTTCCGGGTCAAGCAAATCAAAGAGCTCGTGTTCATACCAATGAAATGTATCA